>DASQHV010000497.1:0-8576 GCA_035631915.1 Candidatus Acidiferrales bacterium
CGCGGATAATTCGATCTTCGGCCGGCCTCTGCTGGAGCGCCTGATGATCAATTGCGAACGCGCCGGCGTGACGCGGTTTATCGTGCAGGCGCCGCGCAGCAGCCGTGACGAGGTTGCCCGCGCGATGGGCCGGTTCAAGGGTCGCGACTCGGTCACAGTCGTCGAATCGTTTGCGGAACTCGCGGGCAACTCCAACGGGCATCCGGCGCCAATCGACCCGGCGTCCGCGTGCGTAGCCTTTTCCGGAAATCTCGTTTTTGCCAAGTCGCAACTCGCGCGAATCCTCGATGCGCACACTGCAAATCCGGGCTCGGTGATCCGCTCCGCCAGCGCGGACAACGATCGCGGCGGTGAAATCGCGACCGGGCCGATCGGAGAAATTCTGAAACGCGGCGGCATTTCCAGTTCGTCGCAGCCGGCGGCGCAGAGCTTGCTCCCGTTCGCGCTCAACGGCCGTCCCGAAGATCGCGAGGAAGCGGAACTGCGCCTGGCGCGAGCCGTCCGCGAGGAATCCGCACAAAAGGACGCGCCGATGGCGCGTTGGGTCGACCGCAAAGTCTCATGGCGAATCAGCTACCGGCTGGCGCGGACCAAAGTCACGCCCAACATGGTCACGATCGCGAACCCCGCGTTCGGACTTGTTTGCGCGTGGCTGTTCTCGATTCCGAACTACTGGGTGCGCCTGCTCGCGGCGATTTTCTTTCTGCTCTCGATCACTCTCGACGGCGTCGACGGCGAACTCGCGCGCCTCAAGATGACCGAATCGAAATTCGGTGGCGCGCTCGACGTCGTCACGGACAATGTAGTTCACGTCGCGGTCTTTATCGGCCTGCTCGCGGGATGCTATCGCGCCGGGCACAGCGCCGCGTATCTCTACCTGATTCCGATTCTGCTCGGCGGCTTTGCGATGTGCGCGTACGCCACCTGGCGCGCGTTCGAATTCAAGGGTGAACAGGCGGCTGCCTGGCTGGACAAAGTGGATCGCTGGAGCGGGCGCGATTTCGCGTACCTGCTGGTGGTGTTGGCAATAGTCAACCGGCTGGAGTACTTCGCTTGGGGCACGGCGTTCGGTACATATGTATTCGCCGGGGTCCTGATCTGGATCACCGGTCGAAGCAAACTATCGGTGCAAAGCCTGTAGCGATCCGCGGACGCGGCGCTCGGGCGGAGGATGTATGGCTGGCAAGAAACCTCGAATCCTGTTGGTGCAACCGACGACCGTCCATCTCGACGGCACGCCGCACAAGACCCGCTGGCGGCTTATCATGGGCCTGATGATCCCGCTGATGGCGGGACTGACGCCCGACGAGTACGACGTAACGCTCTGCGACGAGCGGCTCGAGGACATCGACTTCGAGGGCGGCTGGGACCTGGTCGGGATGACCACGACGATTGGCGCGTCGCTCCGCGCGTATCAGCTCGGCGATGAATTCCGGAAGCGCGGTATCCCGGTGGTATTCGGCGGATTTCATGCGACGCTGCAGACCGAGGAAGCGCTCCATCATTGCGACGCAGTCGTGCAGGGCGAGGCCGACCTGGTCTGGCCGCAACTGCTGCAGGACTGGCGCGACGGCAAGCTGAAGCAAATCTACAAGGCCGACAAGCTACACGATCTGAAGAACCTGCCGCGCCCACGCCACGAGCTGCTCAAGCTCAACCGCTACCTGTTCAAGGCGGTGCCGGTGCAGGCCAGCCGCGGATGCCCGTACCGATGCTCGTTCTGCGAGATCCCGGTGTTCTACGACGGCGCGTACCGCACGCGGCCAATCGACGACATCGTCGAAGAGATCAAGCAGGTGGTGAAGATCACCGGCTTCAAGCGCTTCCAGTTCATCGACGATCAGATCACCGGCAAGCACAAGTTCGCGCGCGAGCTGTTCAAGGCGCTCGAGCCGCTCAACATCCGCTTCTCGTGCCTGTGGACGATCAACTCGAATCACGACGACGAGTTGCTGGAGCTGGCGGCCAAGGCCGGAATCTTCCACGTCAACATCGGCGTCGAATCGATCAGCCAGGACAGCCTGCTGTCGATGAACAAGATTCAGAACCACGCCGGGCAGTACAAGAAGCTGCTCAAGAAGCTCGAAAAGCACGGCATCTACTACTCGCTCAACTTCCTGTTCGGGCTCGAAGAAGATCACCCGAAGATTTTCGACGACACGCTGAAGTTCCTGCACGAGGTCAAGGCGCCCGAGGCGTTCTTCAACACCGTCACGCCGCGCCGCGGCACACCGATGCGCACGCAGCTGGAGAACGAAGGCCGCGTGATCATCCCCGACGCCGACCTCTACACCAACAACTTCCGCTGCATGTTCGTGCCCAAGAACATGTCGCCGCAGGAAGTCGAAGAGGGTGTGTGGCGATGCACCAAGGAGTTCTACTCGCTCAAGTCGATGTTCAAGCGGCTGCTGATGCCGCCGGGCAAGTTCACCTGGCAGGGACTGACTGAGAATATGCTCTTCTACTGGGGCGCCAAGCGGCAGATCGATCCGGTCGACTATTATTAGACTCAGTCGCCGCGCGCCGTCAGATCGGCGGGCACCGGCAGGGTCACCTGGATTCGTTTGCCGTCGCGCACGACGCTCAGGTAGATGAGCTCGCCGGCCAGCACGTCGCGCGTGCGATGCGTGAAATCCAGGTAGTTCGTCACGCGCGAGCCGTCGACGCCGATAATCAAATCGTAGCTCTCGCCGACCTGCAGATATTGAATCACCGGCACCGCTAGCGTCGACAGACCGCCGGTGAACGGCATCGACGCCATCGCACCGAACATCGCGGCACTCGTTATCGCGTCGTGCATGGCGTGCGAATATCCCTGCAATCCGGCATTGGCGGCCGCGCTGCCCTTGTGCACGTTGACGATTAGCAGGCCGTCCAACTCCTCGCCGGACTTGAGCGTGCGGCGCGCTTCGGTCAAGTCGATGCCGAACGGAGTCGAGAACACTTCATCGTCTCTTCCCGATGGCATCGGCGCGTATCCCCGCTGCGGCATTCCGTCCGGGTCCGCCTGGTAGCGCGCGAGGTCGTCTTGCTCGGTCTGCTGATCGGCGCGCTGCTGTGCCGCGTTAGGAAGGGAGGCGGTGGATGTGGCTGGCGATGACTGCGGCGCTGCCTGGCTTGCCGACGCCGGAGGAATTTCAGCTGTGGATGGTTGAGCGTCAGACCCGGCAGGCGACGCGACCAGGTTCGACGCCCCGGAGTCTCCCGCTACCTTGATGAGCTCGGCACTCGGCGCCGTCGATGCCGGTGTTGAAGGCGCGACGGTCCGGGGCGCTGCGAGCGAATCCTCGCCCGTCGTCGGTTCTGCGTCGGCGAGATTTGCGGGTTCGCCCGACGCTGACAAGCCGGACAATCTAAGAGTCACGGGCACCGACGGCGTCGACGCGGCTGCGGCCTTGGCCCACGTCTCCGACGCCGCGGTCTCGCCGCCGGCAGACTGCGCACTCACCGATGCTGCAACGCATAGCGCCAGCGCCATCGCGCCCATCGACGCGGCTGACCGTCGGCCGAATTGCCGGCTAGTTGAGGCTCCAGCGCTTTTCATGCTCCACCACGCGGCCTTCGCGCACGAGCTTTCGCAGATGCGATCGCACGGAGCTTGCCGCCGCGGCATGCAGATACTCTGGATAGTCGACGTAAATCTTCTTGACGATTCCCATCGCGTCGAGCGGCCCGTCGGCCAATGCGTCCAGGACCTGACGCTCGCGCAGTTCGCGATGGGCGATATACTCGCGGATTTTTTCCTTCGGTTTGCGGATTACCGGGCCGTGCGCCGGGTAGATCGTCTCGAGGTCAAGCTCCAGCAGCCGCCGCAGCGAGTCCATGTACTCGCCCAGGTCGCCGGTATCGTCCGGAATCACGGTGGTGCCTGCGCCCAACACTACGTCGCCGGTGAACAGCGCCTTTTCTTCGTCGAGATAGTAGCACAGATGATCGGGCGCGTGTCCGGGCGTGAACACGGCGCGCAGCGTAGCGCCTTCGGTTTCGACCACGGCGCCATGTGCGATCGGCGAAATCTCGCCGGCCGGCGCGTCGTGCCCTTCCCACGGCATCTTGAGCACGGCCATCTCGCCGAATCGCTCGGTGACCTGGCGCACGCCGCCCAGGTGATCGACGTGCGCATGCGTCAGCACGATTCGATCGAGTTCGCGCGTCGACGAGAGTTCCTTCAGCGCCGCTTCGAGCAGGTCGGCGTAGACCGCGACGCCCTGCCCCGTGTCGAGCAGGATCGGCCGTTTCGACGTGCCGACAATCCAGGTGTTGGTGCCGGGTCCGGTGAAAGCGCTGGGATTCTGGCCGAGCACGGTGGCGACGCGCGGCGAATGGCGCGCGTAGTTCGGCAGCTTGAGGCCGATCATCGAGTCGGTGACCACGCGCGCGGTCTTGTCCATCAAACGTCCCCCGTCGTCAGCGCCGGTTGCGCTCAAAAATCAGCCGCAGCCCCTTTAATGTCAGAAACTCGTCGACTTCTTCAATCGTCTCGCTTTCGGGCGCAACCAGGTCCGCCAGGCTGCCGGTGGCGATCACGCGGGTTTTCTCGCCCCGCTCCTTCAGGATGCGCGCGACCAGCCCGTCGACCAGTGCCGTGTAGCCGAAGATCACTCCCGACTGGATCGACGAGATCGTCGTGCGGCCCACCGCCTCGCGTGGACGCACCAGCTCGACGCGGTAGAGCTTCGCCGCGTGCTCGATCAACGCGTTCGTCGAGACGCCGAGCCCCGGCGCGATCGCGCCGCCGGCGTATTCACCCTTGCCCGTGATGTAGTCGAACGTCGTGGCTGTTCCGAAATCCACCACGATGCACGCGCTCGCGAAGCGCTCGTACGCGGCGACGGCGTTGACGATCCGATCCGCGCCGACCTCCTTCGGATTCTCGTACAGAATCGGCATCCCGGTCTTGATTCCCGGGCCCACCATCAGCGGGTCGCATCGAAAGTAGCGCTGCGCCAGCTGTTCCATCACCTGGTTGAGCGGCGGAACGACGCAGGCGATCACCACGCCCTCAGGTTTGAAGCCGGTCTCGAGTCCGTCGGCGGCGAGCAACGTGTTGAGCAGCGCGCCGTGCTCGTCGGTGGTGCGATCGGGAACGGTCGAGATGCGCCAGTGGCTGCGCAGGCGCTCGCCCTCGTAGATTCCGATCACGGAATGACTGTTGCCGACGTCGATCGTTATGAGCATGGCAGCACCCCGCGCGACCGCAGCATCTCGAGGCCGCGCGATCGGGGAAAAGATAATAGCGCGTGCGCTTAGTGTAACCGAAACGACGCGGGCCCCGACGCCATCGGGCTGCCGGCGGGTGCCGTCATCATCGACGGCGGCGTCATCCACGGTCCGCCCGGGTAGAGCGGCGGACGCGCGGCGGGAGTCAGCGGCGCGCTCATCGACGCGCCCGGCGGCACGATGTACGCCGAGGGCGGGAGCGGCGACGGGGTGCGATTGACGTAGATCGGTCCGCGCGTCGCGACCATGCCGGCCCCGAATCCATACGGCATCGGATAGACGCCCCCATTCACGTAGTCGTCGAGCGTGCCAACTTCGTCAGGAGTGTAGGGCGGCGGCTGATCGTTGCTGGCGGTATCGTCGTCGTAGCTCGACGGACTTCCGCCCGCGATCGGGATGCCATCGTCGTCGCACGGGACCGAGATGCCGTCCTGAGTGCAGGTCGCTTGCGGCAGCTCGAGCACCTGGCCGCTGGAGTCGGTATCGGGCGACACACGCTCCCAATCGGATCCCGGATCCGGATCGGCGACGTCTTGCGCAAACGTCCCACGCACGCCCGCCGCCAGGATCAAAGCGAACGCGGCTGCGACCGCGACGGAGATCCGGTTCCACTTGCTCAACACGATTCAAAGCTACCACTCGGTCATCGAGCCGCCAACAACGAAATTGCCGTTTGGCTGGCGGTGGTTTGCACGCTACTCGGGAGCGGCTAAGATTGCGCGCTATGCCGGAAGCAAAAGTTGCATTGATCACCGGCGCGGGACGCGGCATCGGCCGCGACATCGCGCTTCGAATCGCCAAAGAGGGTTACGCGGTCGGACTGATCGCACGCACCAAGTCGCAGCTCGACGAGACCGCCGAGATGATCCGCGCGCAGGGCGGAAAAGCCGTCGTCACGCCGACCGACGTGTCGCGGCGCGAGCAAGTGCTCGCCGCGGTCGAGACCGTCGAGCGCGAGCTCGGCCCCATCTCGGTGCTGGTGAACAACGCGGGCGCCTACCTGCGCAAGCGCTTTACCGACATCACCGAGGAGGACTTCGACTTTCAGCTCAAGGTGAATGCCTACGGGCCGTTCTTTTGCACGCAGGCGGTGGTGGGCAAGATGGCCGAGCGCGGGCGCGGCACCGTGATCTTCGTGTTGGGCTCGGAGTCGCGCGGCGGGCCGGCGCAATACTCGGCGTACAACGCGTCCAAGCTGGCGCAGCGCGCGATCGCGGAGTCGGTCGCCTACGAGTTCATGCACCTCGGCGTGCATGCGGCGGCGCTCGACGTCGACGGCGCGGTGGACAGCGCCCGCGTGCGCGAACAGATGCCCGACGTCGATCCCTCGCACTTCGTGCCGCCTGCGGCGATCTGCGACGAGATTGTGCATCTCATCAACCAGTCGAAGAGTGCGTGGACCTTCCAGGTCGACATGCGCGCGTTCAACCAATGGCGTCCGCGCGTCGCGCCTAAGAAAAAAGCCTGAGCGTCGGCGCTACGGCTTCGGCTCGGCGCATGCCGGATCGCCGGGGCGCATGACGTTCAGCACGGCGTCGCGAATCTTAGCCTGCGGGGCCGACGAATCGAGCGTCACGGAGCCAGCTCGCTCGTCGATGCCGAGATTCTTCCAGATGGCTTCCAGAGCGGGCGCGACAGGCTGCGACTTCATTTGCGCGTAGAGTTCCACCAGCGCCGGCACGCCGACGGCGCGATCGCCGGCGGTCAGCACGCGCTCGATCGGCCATTCGACCTCGATACTCCCACCCGACGCGACGATACCGCGCAGCGCGTCCTCGAGCCCGAAGCGATTGTTGGTCGCAGTCCTGATTCGCAGCTCCGCCATCAGGCAAAATAGCGCGCCGCCCCAGTAGGTGCGTCCCCAAGTGTGCGTGCGATCCAGGCCCTCGTCGCCGCGCGCCGGCATCCCCTTGGGCAATCCAACAACCAGGTCCTGCCACACCTGGGCACGCGGATAGTTTCCGATTGCGGCGCGTGCGATCGGCTCGACGTAGGTCGCGATTCCCTCCTCGATCCAGTGATGCTCTTCGCCGACCGACGGCATCGCCAGATGCACCATCTCGTGCGTCATCACCCAGTCGCCATCGAGATCTGATTGCACGGTTTCCGCACCGAAGAGAATCCGGGTGCGCGCGCTGCCGTAGCCGAACGTGGTGCCCGACATCACGCCGCGGCGGCCCGCGACTGGCACGATTCGAATCAGATAATGCCGCACTGGAAAGCGGCCGTAGTATCCTGCGACGGCGCATCCCGAGCGCCGAATCCATGCGATGATTTGCGGTTGCGACAAGCGAATCGCGCCGGGCGCGAACTCGACGTCGATACTGCTGCCGGCGATCTGAAGCTGTGACGGCGCGCGCTGACCCGCGTCCGACGCGCCGGCGACCGTCGTCGCAATCAGCAGTGCGGTCAGCGCGAGATATCGTGCAACGTAATTCATCGCGGCGTGCACAAGGCTCGCCCACAATGCCGGTGCGGGTGTGGTCTTGCCAAGTGTGAAAATATAGTGTGAGTTTTCCGGCTCACGCGCGCGGATTTCGCGCAACGGTTCGGACGTCGGGGTGTGGCGCAGCCTGGTAGCGCACACGCTTGGGGTGCGTGTGGTCGCCGGTTCAAATCCGGCCACCCCGACCAAAGTTGCGACCTTTCTGACTGAACGCGAGGTCAGGGGTGGATCATGATGAAGCTTCCATCGCTTGCTATCCTCCTGTCGATTGTTCTCGTATCAACTTCGTCGGCGCTTGCAGCGGGAGGTCCTACCATGAGTCTTACCGCAGATGAGGAAGCCCAGATTCGCAAAGCTGTTGAGACTATCGACGACGAGGAGCCCGCTGGCGTTCTCAACGGAGACTTGGCGGCGCAGACCCGCTTTTGGGATGCGAACCTGACCGTGAATGCTCCCAATAATCAGATCGTGCGCCACGCCGATATCCTCAAGCGGATGGAGCAGCACACCGGCCTCCAGTATTCGGTCTTTGAGCGGCACCGTGAGGCGACAGTGATACGCCGCGACTGCGCGGTGACGATGGGCTATGAGATCGTCGTGCCGAAGGGTAACGTGCCGGACTCCGGCAAGACCATCAACCGGCGCTACACCAACATCTACTACTTCGAGGACGGCGGCTGGCGCCTGATCGCGCGACAGGCTACGAACATCTCTGTGAAGTAGGCAGCATCTCTTGGGGAGGATCACCACGATGAATGAGACCGAGGCCCAGGAGCGATGGCACAAAATCCTGATCGAGGGGCACAAGCCAATGCGCTTCTTTCACACCTTGTTCAGGTATTTGCCGGGACCGCCGCGTTGCAAAGGATGCCTCAATCCGTTCGGCGGTATCGGCGGGATGCTGGTGCGA
>DASQHV010000498.1:0-6410 GCA_035631915.1 Candidatus Acidiferrales bacterium
AGCGGGACGCTCACTTGCGGATTCAGGTTGTCGGGACTGTCGCGAAATTTCTCGCGTTCCTCGCGGTAAACCTGCGCCGCCGCGGCGACCACTCCGTTGGGTCCGCCTGCCACGATGTTCATTCCATGACGCGCCGCGAACTTGAGACCGTCGGGCGTCGAAGTACCGTACCAGAACGGCGGATTTGGCTCCTGGAGCGGGCGGAGCTCGAGCGGCGCGTGGTTGAAGCGATAGTGCGGCCCCTGATGATTCAAGCGACGCTCGCGCAGTCCCGCGACGACGACCTTCAACGCTTCCTCGAACATCGAACGCGCTTCGAGAAAATTCACCCCGAAGTACGCGAGCTCATACGGCGAGATCCCGCGCCCCACTCCTATTTCGAAACGCCCGCCGCTCAGTTGATCGAGCATGCAGATTTCCTCGACCAGCCGCAGCGGATTGTAGAGCGGCAGCAGGTAAACCAGCGGCCCCATGTGGAGGCGTCGCGTGCGCGCCGCGACCGCCGACAGAAATACGCCCGGCGACGGCGCGCATCCGAGCGGCGTCGAGTGATGCTCGGCGAGATGGTAGCAGTAGATGCCGGCGGCGTCGGCGGCGGCGAGCAGCTGCAGGCGCTCCTCGTACAACTGCGCGAGCGGGATGTTGCGGCGCTCGAGATGGTCGAAGATTCCGAATCTGAGTTCCACGCAGCGCGTCCTCCGGCGATTGGAGTCCGCATTAGCGCCGATACGATCGAACTGTCAAATGAAGGATAATGCGCTAACTTCAAACCGGGTTCATCGGCCATGAAAGCAAAAATCCGGGCGGGCAAAGCCGAAGACACGCCGTTTCTCGCGCGGGTGATGATGCTCGCGTCGCGCGGGCATCTTCCACGCGGCGTCTGGGAGCTGATCTGCGGCGGCGGCGAGGAATATTGCCTCGACTACCTGCGCCGCCTCGCGATGACCGAGCCGGTGTCGCTGTGCCACTACTCAAGCTTCATCGTCGCCGAGCAGGACGGCCGGCCCGCCTCGGCGCTGTGCGGATTCGATCCGCGAGACGGCGGATGGCAGGTGCTCGGCGATGCCATGGCCCGCGTTCAGCGCGAACTCGGATGGACCGCCGGCGACGCGAAGGCGTCGGGCGCGCGTTCGGCGCCGGTGTGGACCTGCACCTTCGGCGAGCTCGACGACGCGTGGATCGTCGAGTCGGTCGCGACGATGCCGGAATTTCGGCGGCGCGGCCTGGTCGACGCGCTGATGGCCGAAGTGCTCGAGCAGGGACGGCAGCGCGGACGTCGCGTTGCGCAGCTAACGATCCTGATCGGCAACACGGCGGCGCAGCGCGCGTACGAGAAGGTCGGCTTCAGAGTGCTCGACGAGAAACGTCATCGCGACTTCGAGCGCGCGCTGGGTGCGCCCGGCTTCATGCGCATGGTGCGCGACTACTGAGAACTCGCGGCTCTACCGGCCGGTTCCGCTCAGACTGACGACCTGCGGCGTGTTGGTCGCGTTGTCGTTGACGGTCAAGCTGCCCGTCACCGAACCCCTTATCACCGGCGCAAAGCTCACCGATATTTTGCAGGTACCACTCGGCGCGAGCGGCGCGACGCAGGTGTTCGTCTGCTGAAAGCCCGCGGTCGTGGAGATTCCTGCGACGGTCAGCGCGGCGGCGCCGGTGTTGGTGAGCGTCACGGTCTTCGCGCCGCTGACGTTGCCGACGCGCAACCTGCCGAAGCTCAGGCTGGTTGGCGATACCGAGCCGACGGCCACCGGCGTCGGCGTCGGCGTGGCGGTGCGCGTCGCAGTCGCGGTCGGCGTCGCTGTTCGTGTTGCGGTCGCCGTGGCCGTAGGCGTCGTCGTCGCTGTTGCGGTCCGTGTGGGTGTGGGCGTCGCGGTTGCAGTTGCCGAGCGCGTCGGAGTGGCAGTTGCAGTTGGAGTCGCGGTTGCCGTTGCGACTGCAGTCGCGGTCGCGGTGGAGGTCGCCGTTGGCGTAGCGGTAGGAGTCGCCGTCCGGACCGGCGTGCCGGTAGGTGTGGGAGTTGGCGAAGGCTGGGTGCCGGCGCCGAACGCGATCACGTTGGCCGAGTAGGCCGGAAAATTAAACGTGAAGCTGCTCCCCAAACCCGAGACCGGCGTCGACGCGATGTCGGCGGAGCCAGTGCCGGTGCGCGCCGCGTCGTCCTGCGGGATGCCATAGCTATACAGCGTGCCGTTGGCTCCAGGAGCGGCGCCGCTGATCGTGACGTTGGCGTTGAGTGCCGACGACGCGTTCTTGTTGACGACCAGCATCGTGAGCGACCCGTTGACCCGCTTGGCCGCGCACACCGTCAGCAGCGAGTAGTCGCTCGACGACGTGAGCAGCGCGTCGCCGCCGCGCGCGAAATTTTGCAGCAGCTTATCGACGTAGTAGCTCGGATACGCGTCGGCGGGAGTCGCGGGATTCGCGCCGTCGACCACGCCGTAGTCGCCGTACAGGCGCCATCCATAGAGCGACGACGAATTGTTGTTCGCGGTCTCCTGGCCGTTGCGCAAATCCCACCACATCACGGAGTTGAACTCGGTGTGCATCGCGGCGCAGATGCTGTCGGCAAGGAACAGCCCGTTGACGAGGCTCGTCGTCTGCTTGCCGGGATTGGAGTAAACGGAATTGTTCTCGGTGCAATCAATCTCGACCGCGGCCGCGGCGGCACCCAGGTAGTCGTTCAACTGCTGGCGCAGGTCGGCCGCGTCGGTGCTCCACGAACCCGACGAAAGTAGCAGCCCTTGGTCGGACTCGGCGCCCGGCGCTTGCGGGTAGCGATGGTAAATCAGAAAGTCCGGCGTTACGCCCAGGCTGCGCATCGTCGCGAGCATCACCGGCGTCCAGCCATTGTGCTGCGTCCCGGTGCGCGGATTCAGCGCCGGATGATCGGTGTAGTTGGCGTAGCTGTCCTCTCCAGTGACGGCCACCGCGCCGATCTTGATCGACGGATCCACCGCCTTCATCTGCGTGTAGTAATCCTTGAAGCGTTGCGCGTAGGTGAAGGGGTCGTGCGGGCGGGTGTTGGTGTCGGTCTCCCACGAACCGTAGTTCTCGTTACCGATTTCCCAGTACTTGAATCCGTAGTGATTGGTGACGTTGGCGTTGCTGACCCATCCGGCGGCTTCCGCCGCGGTGCCCGATCCGTAGTTGACGGTGATGAAAGTTTGCGCGCCGGTCGCGGTCGCCACGTGCGCGAAATTCGCGAACGAGGTCGCCCAGGTCCAGGTGTTGCTGTCGGTGGTGTTGGTGGCCCAGTGATAGTCGTCCGAGAGCGAGCCGCCGGGGAAACGCAGCGCCTGGTTGCCCTCCGCGGTCAGCAGGTTGATCGTCGTCGCGGTATCGAAGACATTGTCCCACACCGCCGAGTTGAGCCCGAACAGGCGCGCGTCGATGGTGCGCAGCGGTTGCGACGCATCCACGGTCACGTTCACGACGCTCGGCACGGCGAGCGCCTTGATCGAAACGTTGTCGACGAAAAATGTCGGCTGCGTGGTTCCGGTTCGGTCCTGGATCCAAAAGCCGTCCATGTTCGGCTGGTTCTGCACGCCGAGCGACGACAGCGGAATCGAGATCTTCTGCCAGGTGTTGGCCGCGAGCGCCGGAAGCGTCACGACGGTCTGCGCCGTGCCGTTAAGCTCCGCCTGGACCTGCAGCAACTGTCCGCCGGTCGGGCCGCCGTTGATCCAGAAGACAAGGTCGCTGAAGAGGCTGGTGTCGAACGCGGTCTGATGCAGGTAGAGCGCCTGCCACGCTCCCGCGCTGACCGCGATCGACGCTGTGCCCGATTGAACCGGCGCGCCGTTGCTCAGGTTGACGGTGGCCCAGCTCCAGTTCTGCCATCCGTTGGCAAGAGCGTCGGTGTATACCGCTTGATCGGACTGCGCGGACGCTACCGAACTCGGCATCACGCTGAACAGGACTGGAAGGAACAGCGAAACGGCGAGCGCCAGCCCGCGTCTTTTCAGGATGTGCGCGCCCTGCGCGACGTATCTCCTCGAGCGACTGTTCACGCGACTAATTCCCCCGCGAATACCTGAGCCCACTACATACAATTAGACTTGTATCATTACAAACTGTATAGTCGATTCGCGGCGGCGAAGAAAGGTCTAGCCGCGCGACGAACGAGCTAGACATTTCTAGACGATACAAATTTCCAACTGGGGGGAAGCTCGATGAAGTACTTCACTGGCGCACTCACCTTGATCCTGATGCAGGCCGCGCTGACCACTCCCGTCCACGCGCTGAATGCGTGCAGCGGCATGACGGTCGGCCAGCTCACCAGCTTGAACGGGTTCGTGCCGTTCCCGGCTGCGAGCTTGTGGAACACCGATATCTCTGCCGCACCTCCGGATCCCAACTCGTCGAATATCATCAACTATATCGGCACCAACGTCACGTTGCATCCGGACTTCGGCTCAGGGACCTACAATTCGCAGACAATCGGAATCCCATACCAGGTTGTGGCAGGTACACAGAGCAAAGTGAGCGTAAAGCTGGGTGCCTACGCCAGTGAAAGCGATCCTGGGCCGATGCCGATACCGTCCAAGGCGCTAATCGAAGGCTATCCAAACCCCGGCACCGGCGACCGTCACGTGCTCGTGCTCGAGAAAGACGGATGCTGGCTGTACGAGCTGTTCAATGCACACCTGCTCAGGGGCGGCAGCTGGAGCGCCGACTCGACCGCAATCTGGGACATGACGATCGACGAGCAGCGGCCGTACACCTGGACCTCCGCCGACGCGGCAGGCCTGCCGATATTCCCCGGCCTGGTTCGCTACGACGAAGTCGCGGCGGGAGCGATCAATCATGCGCTGCGCTTCACGGTGCCCTCGACCCGGCAGGCATTCACGCCGCCCGCGTCGCATTGGGCGTCCTCGGTCACCAATCCGGACGCCCCGCCGATGGGAACGCGGCTACGGCTGAACGCGAATTTCAACATCTCGTCGTTTTCGGCGGCCAACCGCGTAATTCTCACTGCGCTGAAAAAGTACGGGATGATTCTCGCCGACAACGGCAGCGCCATCTTCATCAGCGGCGCACCTGACTCCCGATGGGACAACAACGATCTCAGCAATCTCAAGACGATCACCGCGTCCGACTTCGACGTGGTCGCGATGGATGCGGTTTACACGAATTCAAACGTGCCGAGCGGCCCGGCGCCGACGATCGGCAGTCTGTCCGCGAATCCCGGTACGGTCGCTTCGGGAGCGGCCGCGACGCTCAGCTGGTCGACCACCGACGCGCTGTACAACGTCATCGCGCCGAGCGTCGGACCGGTGCGCGGCGGCTCGATAGTCGTCCATCCCAAAGCGACGACGACCTATACGCTGTACTCGACGAACCAGTACGGTCGAACGACGGCGAAGGTGACCGTCACCGTCCACTGACGTTCCACACATCGGGGACGCGAGTCAGCGAGCTTCGGCGCGCAGTCGCCGCATCAGCTGACTCACCTGCGGGTCGTCGGGCTCAAGCTCGGCCAATCTACCCGCATATGCCAACGCCTGGGCCGGATTCCCGACGCCCTCATAGAGATTCGCGATCAAGCCCAGTGAGTTGCGATCGTAGGGATGCACCTTGAGCACGCGTTCGAGTTCGCTGATCGCATCGTTCGTGTGGCCCGCGTCGCTAAGAGCGACCGCATTTACATAGCCGAAGCGCGCGCTAGCCGGATCGAGCCGCGCCGCGGATGCCAGATGAGGCAGCGCGTCGGACGCGTGGCCGCCACGAACCAGTGCGAGCCCCAGGGAGTGCTCCAGCGACGCGTCGGCCGGTGAGTGCGAGATCGCGTCGCGCAGCACTCGCTCGCCGTCGGCGTCACGGCCCACGACGCGGTAGAGATCGGCGAGGTTGACCGCAGCCGGACCGAACGACGGATCGAGCGACAACGCGACCTTCAATTCGGCCTCGGCTTCGGCGAATCGCTTTTCCTTCGCGTACAGCAGCGCGAGATTGAGATGCGCTTCGGGACGATCTGAATTCAGTTGCTGCACCGCGACATACTCGTTGGTTGCAGCGCTCAACTTCGATGCGGCGCCAGGCGGAAGAAGATCAGGCGGCACGCCGGCGAGCGCTTCCGCCGCTTCGACGCGCACGTCGCGCACCGGGTCGGCCAGCAACGGCGCGACAATCTCGGCGCGGGCGCGCGGCTCGGCGTCGGACATTGCACGCGCCGCGGCGCGCCGTATCAGCGGCGATTTGTCCGCGACCGCGGCGCGCATCGACTTCAGTACGACGCGCTCGACGTCCGGCGACAGCATCGCGAGCGCGCTGGCGCGCGCAATCGCAGGCTGCTCGACGTCGGCTACGAGCGCCTCCAGCGAATGCGCCGCGCCAGGCTCGCCGAGCAATCCCGCGTGCAGCGTCTCGGCAAATTTCTGGTAGCCCATCGGCGCATGCCCGTACCA
>DASQHV010000499.1:0-3727 GCA_035631915.1 Candidatus Acidiferrales bacterium
CCGATCGAACCGGTTAGCGACAGAAACAGGTAGAAGACGATGAACCGGACGGTGGGCGGCGTCAGTTGATGCAGCGACCAGAACAGCACCATGTTCACCGGCACATAGAACGCATAGAAGACCGAGATCGGCACGACCCAACGCTGCATCTTCCACAAACCCCACGCATAGGTCAGCAGGAAGATTCCGAACAGCGGGCCCAGCACCAGGTTCTTCTTCACGCCGATAAACTTGTGCCCGAGGATGACCAGTCCACCGACGCTGGGATTTTGCGAGTACTGAAACGCCTTGGTGAAGTCCGAGAACGCGAGCAGGCAGAACAACACGACGATGACGGTGAGGAACCAGCCGCGCGACGGTGCGGGGACGTCGGATGTGGGTGATGCCATGCGCGCGAAGCTAGTCGCGAGTGGCGCAAGATTCAAGCACGCGCCGTCGCCCCACAGCTACAGCAGCAAAAATGCGACGGCCGGAGCGCATCCGCTCCGGCCGTCGTGACCTCAGGACAGGGTGGTCGAGCGGCTAGCCCTTCAGGAACTTCTTCACCGCGCCGACGAAGGCTTCCTGCTGCTCGTACATCAGCATGTGGCCGGCCTTCTTGATCGTCTCGAGCTTGCTGTTCTTGATGCGGCTGGTGAACTCCTTCGCGTAGCCGGGCGGAATCAGCTTGTCGTTCTCGCCCCACAGCAGCAGCGTCGGCGACTTGATCCGGTAGGCGCGTTTCTTGAGGCCACGATCGGGAATCGGCCACAGAAATTTGCTCGCCGTCGCCAGGCGCTTCACCCGCTCGACGTACATCACTTCGAGCGCCTTGAAGTCCTCGGGAATCGCCGTCATGAGCATCGCGGCCGGCGACTTGGGATCGTAAAACAGCAGGTCCGCGATCTCGGTCAACTGAGCCGCGAAAAAGTCGGGTATCGGCAGCTCATCGATCCAGAAACCGGCGGGCGCAGCCAGCACCAGCTTCTTCGCGCGATGGATGTCGAATGCGGCGACCTCCGCCGCGAGCATCCCGCCCATCGAATGACCCATGATGTTGGCGGTCGGGATGCCCAGCTCGTCCATCAGCTCGTGAAAGAACAGCACGGCGTCGCTGATGTCGTCGATGTATTCGTTGCCGGTCGATTCGCCGTAGCCGGGGAACTGCGGCGCGAAGACCTTGAAGTCCTTGCCCAGCTCCTCGAGGAACGGCTCGACCGGCATCAGGCCGCCGGCGCCGTGCAGGAACAGCAGCGGCTCGCCGCCGCTGCCGTAGGTCTGCATCTCGAGCGAGAACTTTCCGTTTAGCAATTTTACAGTCGTGTTCATTTCGCGCTGCGGGCCTCCGCTGAAGCTCCGGCGGCGGTGCGTGCCTTGCCGTTAACTTCGGTCTTCTGGAAATGCACCGGCGCCGGCTGTGCGAAATCGGCGGCCGGCAGATCGCGCTTGGGCGACCACTTGTCTTCCCACTCCGACCACAGGTCGCGCATGTACGGCATGACCTCGGTTGCGAACAGGCTGGTGCTCTTGCGCACCAGTTCCGGCGGCATCGAGCCGAGCTGCATCAGCATCATCAGGTGCCCGCAGTTGAGCGACTTCATCGCCTCGCGCAGCCGCTCGCGCACGGTCTTGGGCGAACCCGCGATCACGTAGCCCTGATCGACAAAGTCCTTCCACTTGAGGCCTTCGCGGCGCAGTGCAGCCTGTTCGCCGACCTGGCCCAGGATGCCGGCCTTGATCGTCTTGACGGTGCGGTAGCCCGGCGCGTCGGCGAAGCCGTTATAGACGTGCAGGCAGCGGTTGTAGAAGTAGTCCATGTGCGGCGCGTAGTCCTTCTCCGCCTGCTCGTCGGTCTCGGACACGGCGACAACTTGCGCGAATCCCAAGCTGAAGGGATTGAGCGGCTTGTTCTTCTTCGCCATCACCTCCCAGTAGCCGTCGGAAACCTTTTTGCCCGCAATGTACCCGAAGTAGGACAGGAAGCTGTACTGATAGCCGTGGTCGGCGCAGAAGTCGTAGGTCTCGACCGAGCCGCCGCCGGGAATCCAGATTGGCGGATGCGGCTGCTGCAGCGGCTTGGGCCACAGGTTGACGTAGCGCAGCTTGGTGTACTTGCCGTTGAAGGAGAAGACGTCCTTTTCCTTCCAGGCTTTGATGATGAGGTCGTGCGCCTCGTAGTACTTCTCGCGGATGGTCGCCGGAACTTCGCCGTAACAGAAGTTGGTGTCCATCGAGGTGCCGACGGGGAAGCCCGCGATCAAGCGGCCGCCCGAGATCACGTCGAGCATCGCGAATTCCTCGGCTACGCGAATCGGCGGATTGTAGAGCGCGATCGAGTTGCCGAGCACGACCAGGTTCGCGTTGCGGGTGCGGCGCGACAGCGCGGCCGCCATGATGTTCGGCGAGGGCATCATGCCGTACGCATTCTGATGATGCTCGTTGACGCCCAGCCCGTCGAAGCCCATCAGGTCGGCATACTCGAGCTGATCGAGGTAGTCGTTGTACAGGCGATGCCCGACCTTCGGATCGTACAGGTCGCGCGGGATATCAACCCACACGCTGCGATATTTGTCCTTGAAGTCTTCGGGCAGAAACCGGTAGGGCATCAGGTGGAACCAGGTAAATTTCATCGGCCTTTCTCCTTTTCGGGCAGCCGCGCTGCGCGCTAGTGCGCGATGGGCGGTGCGGCGACCTCTTGCGAGTCTCTACTTTTGCTGCTTCGCGCGCGCGATGTGCGCACCGCGTTGGCGGATTTTTTCGACGCCGGACCGCGGGCCGCGCGGCCGTTGCGGTGTCCGGCGCTGAGCTGCGACGCAGCCAGGTGCGACTCCAGCGCCTCGTCCAGGAAATGCTCGGGGTTGAGCCCGGTGACGCCGCGGAAGTAGTTGTTGTCGCCCATCAGCATGAACGCGCCGTTCATGCTCGCCCAGATGACCGCGGCAGTTTTCTTGGGGCCCATCGAGTTGGCGATCACGCCGCCTTCGAACGCGCGCCGAACGGTGCGCTCCCAGAGTCCGAAGACCTCGTGACTGAGATCCATCACGCGCTGAAAGTTGCGCTGCTCGGACGGACGCTTGAGCCGCTTTTGCAATTGCGCGTAAACCACCGAATGCTGCGACAGGAACAGCTCGCGCGACTCGTTCAGGTAGTCAAGGTAAGTGGACGCGACGGCTTTGAGCTCGGCGAGCGGATCGAGTCCGCGCGCGAAAATTTCGAGATAGCGCTGACGCACCTGCTCGGCACGCTCCGCGATGAGGCTCAGGTACAGGTCGTCGCGCGAGGCGAAGTAGAGGTAGATGGTGCCGACCGCGACCTCGGCGTCGCGCGCAACCATCTCGATTGTTGCGCCGTCGAGGCCGTGCTTCGCGAACACCTTGGCGGCGGCGGCAAGGATTGCCTGCCCGCGCGCCTGACGCTCGCGGCGATGACGTTCCTGGACGCTCATCGGGGCATCCGGCGCGATGCCACCGTCGGCGATGAATCAAGATTCATATTCTGAGGAGTAGCTCATAGCGCGGATCGGCAGGAGTGTCAAATGATGAACGCGGAGGGGAGGAACGATTGGATGCGGGGCTCGCGCCCCGCGCCCCCGGCAGGGCCCAGCCCTGCACCCGGGGGCAGGAGAAGAAGGGAAACAGGATGCGGCCGCAACGTCCTGTTAGAAGTTTAGGGATAAGAAACGCGCATGTCTTTTCGATTCTGGCGGAGTCTTTTCCGTGTCATTCTAGAGCGGAGTCCTGCGGAGCGA
>DASQHV010000500.1:0-3403 GCA_035631915.1 Candidatus Acidiferrales bacterium
GGCGGCGGCGCGGGAACCTGGGTTGGCGGCGAGGAGCCGCCCGAGGGTCATTGACCCGAATGGAAAAGGACCGCAGCGATTTTGCCGTGATGAATCGGATGATCGATCATATCCGGCTGCTGATCGCGGTCGACGACGAAACGATCCCGGTCAAGAAGAAGCTCGAGTCGCAGGCGATCCTGAAGGACTTCCAATCGCTGCTCGCCGAGGCACCGGAGAATCAGCAGCGCGCGCGAATCAAGGGTTACTACGAAATTTTGTGCCGCGAGCTGGGCGACGAAGCCGACGTGGCGGCGCTGCTTAGCTCACTCAAGAACTATATCCCGTACCTCTGATCGGCGTGGCGGAAATTTTGCGGAGAGTCGGATGAGTTTAAGACAGATTGGCGTGATTGGGGCGGGGCAGATGGGTGCAGGAATTGCGCAGGTCGCGGCGCAGGCGGAGATTTCGGTGGTGATGCACGACATCGCGCCCGAGATGTGCAAGCGCGGCGTTGACGGGATCGCGCGCAACCTGAACCGCATGATCGAGCGCGGGCGCTTCAAACCCGAGGAGCGCGATCGCGTGATGCGCCGAATCGCGACCACCACCAATCTTGAAGACCTCGGCGGCATGGACTTCGTGATCGAGGCGGTGGTCGAAAACGAGGACGCCAAGATCGCGCTGCTGCAAAAGCTCGACAAGGTCTGCCCGCCGGAGACGATCTTCGCGTCCAACACCTCGTCGATCTCGATCACGCGGATGGGGGCGCGGACCTCGCGCGCGGACCGCGTCATCGGGATGCATTTCATGAACCCGGTGCCCGCGATGAAGCTGGTCGAGATAATCCGCGGGCTGGCCACCTCGGAAGCGACCTTCCAGGAAACGCGGCGGCTGGCCGAGCAGCTCGGCAAGACCACGATGACGGCGCAGGATTTCCCCGGCTTTATCGTCAACCGCGTGCTGCTGCCGATGATCAACGAGGCGATTTACACGATGTACGAGGGCGTTGGCGGCGTGACGGATATCGACACCGCGATGAAGCTCGGCACCAATCAGCCGATGGGCCCGCTCGAGCTGGCCGACCTGATCGGGCTCGACACCTGCCTTGCGATCATGGAGGTGATGCATCGCGTGCTCGGCGACGACAAGTACCGTCCCTGCCCGCTGCTGAAGAAGTACGTCGATGCCGGATATCTCGGCCGCAAGTCGGGCCGTGGATTTTATGTTTACGATGAAAAAGGCACGCTGATTCCGCCACCGCGCTGAGCGCGCGCCGCGCCAAGTCGCACGCGCGCCGGGAGGAAAACAAACATGGCAGTAAAGGCCTTCATTTTGATCGACACGTCACCGGGCAAAGCGCGCGACGTCGCGGCCAAGATTCGGCAGGTCGCGGGCGTATCGGTGGCGCACGCGGTGACCGGGCCGCACGATATAATCGCGATCGCGGAATCGGCCGACGTGACGTCGCTCGGCGAGCTGGTCGTACACAAGATTCAGAGCGTTCCGGGCGTGAATCGCAGTCTGACGTCGATCGTCGCGGATTGAAGCGGCTCGAATCGCGCTCGCCGGCCGGGCAGATCGTATAGGATTAAAGTCCGAACGCACTCAGGAAGTCTGCACGATGGCTGAACTACCGGTAATCAAGCGGCTCAGAAAAGACCTGGAGACGCTCAAGCGCGAGCTCACGGTCGACCTGCCCAAGGAACTCGAACGCGCGAGGGCGCATGGCGACCTGTCGGAGAACGCCGAGTGGGCGATGGCCAAGCAGCGCCAGGAATTTCTGCGCGCCCGGGTCAACAACCTGGAGGCGCGAATCGCGGAGCTGACGATGATCGACCTCGAGTCGATTCCGCGCGACACGGTCGGACTCGGCAGCCGCGTCAAGCTCGAGGACTTGGACGAGGGCGGCGTCGCGGACTTCGAGATCGTCGTGCCGGAGGAAGTTGACGGTGCGCAGAACCGGATCTCGCTGTCGTCGCCGCTCGGCCGCGCGCTAATCGGCAAGGCGGAGCAGGACGATATCGAGGTCGTCACGCCCAAGGGCAAGCGCGCGTACATGGTGGTGAAGCTGACGACGATTCACGCAGTGCTGGTGCTGTACAACGGCGACGTCAAGTGAGACGCGGGGCTCCTCGCCCCGCACCCCGCGGCAGGGGTGACCCCTGCACCCAGCATCAATCGTAAAGTTTCGCGCGGCGCGCCACTTTGCTCTCAGTCGGGGAAAATCAGGAAGCGATGTTCGGTCGTAAGCGCCTGCTGGAAGCAGAAGTCGTCGAGCCCGCGCTGGTGGCGACGGCTGCGCACGAACTCGGCCATGCGAGGAGCCCCGCGTTTCAACTCCTTAGCCGCCGTACATTGCGTCGATCTGATCCTTGTAGTGCGCCTGCACGACTTTGCGGCGGACCTTCAGCGACGGCGTCAGCTCGCCGTTTTCCTGCGAGAACGGTTGCGGCACGATCGCGAACGCGACGATCGCCTCGACGTCGGACAGTTGCTGGTTGATCGCGCGGATGCGGTCGTGAATTAGCTTTCGAAGTGCGGGCGACGACGCGATCTCGGCGCCGTTTTTCGGATCCAGATTATTTTCCTTGAGAAAGTCGGCCAGGTTTTCGTAGTCGGGCGCGAGCAGCGCCGCCAGATGCTTGCGGCGGTCGCCGATCACGCACGCCTGCGCGATGAGCTTGTCGCCGATGAGCTTGCTCTCGACGTACGCGGGCGAAATGTTCTTGCCGCCCGACAGCACGATGATTTCCTTCTTGCGGTCGGTGATCGCGATGTACCCTTCGACGTCGATCTTCGCGATGTCGCCGGTGTGGAGCCATCCGTTTTCGTCGATAGTCTCGCGCGTCTCAGAGTCGAGCTTGTAGTAGCCCTTCATCACGTTCGGCCCGCGGACCAGCAGCTCACCATCAGGCGCGGTCTCAATCTCGATCCGCTTGAGAGCGCGGCCCACGGTGCCGATTCGCGTCTTGCCGCCGTGAAGATTGCACGAGACGATCGGCGCGGCCTCGGTCAGGCCGTAACCTTCGACGATCGGAACTTCCGCCGCGGCCAGAAAGCGGTTGATTTCCTGCGGCAAGGGCGCGCCGCCTGAAATGACGTAGCGGACGCGGCCGCCAAAGATTGCGCGCACGCGCGCGAACACGAGACGCCGAAACAGCGGCATCGCCAGCGCCAGTATCGGCGTCAGCGGCTTCCCGCGATGCCGCAGTTCTGCGGCCTGCTCGCCCGCTGCCAGAGCCAACTTGAACAGCCGCTGGCGGATTGGCGGCGAGCTCTCGACGGTGCGCATCACGCGGCTGTGGATCACTTCCAGCAGGCGCGGCACGGTGAGCACGACCGTGGGCTGGACTTCGGTGAGGTTCGAGGCGATTTGACCCAAACTTTCGGCGAACGCGATCGTCCCGCCCGCCATCGTGAC
>DASQHV010000501.1:0-2552 GCA_035631915.1 Candidatus Acidiferrales bacterium
CGGACAACGTCGCGGAGCTCTACGAAGAAGACAAAGCGCGGCGATGGGCTCCGGCGGTCGACATCCCGTGGACCGATCTGGAAGCGCATCCGCCTTCTGACGAAGTTGAAGCCGCGTGCGCCCAGCTTTACACTTTCCTGCAGGAGTGCGCCCTGGTCTCGATGGATTTTCCGTCGCGATGGGTCCCGCTGATCAACCAGGAATTCCTCGAACTCAAGAGCTTCATGTGCGCGCAGATGCTGGACTGGGCACGGCTGCTCGAAGCGTTTCGCAAGCGCGCGCTGTTCGGCGGTACGGGCCTCAAGCGCGCGAGCGCGACCGCCGAGCAGGGACTCAAGGAATGGCTCTGGGCGGAGACCTATCCGCAGGGCTCGCTATCGATGAATCTTGCGCTGTCGGGATTTCTGCTCGCCGTGTGCCGGCAGGTGGCGGCATTCGCGCCGACCAAGGCGGATCGCACCCTGATGCGATTCGCGATGCAGGACACGGCGCGGCAGGTGGCCTACGGATCGGGCCAGCTTCGCTACTTGTTGGCGCATCGGCCGCCGCAGAAGGTCGCGATGGAAGAATATCTCGACCAGACCGAGCACGTGATGGTCGCGCTGTTCGGCAGCCCGGAGCTGCTCGAACCGATGATCGTGATTTGCGGCAACGGACTAGGCGCCGAGCAGGTCAGGGCAGGGCGGACCGCGACCGCGAAGTTCATCCGGCTGGTCGTGCGCGAGTACTTCGAGCGTCTGGAGGCCGCCGGCCTATCCGGCCGCGCCCACCGCAGCCGAATCCCCGCGGTCGTCGATCGCCTCGCAGCGTAAGCACGTCGCGTCTCTCTAGACTCCGACAGCGGCCGGCCGCCGTGCCGGCCCTCAACTCACGGGTTTCCTTGATCTTCAACTGACGGCGTTCCTATTCCTTCGCACCGCAGCATCTGCCAAAATTTGCATGTTTTCGCGGTCACGCCTGAGGGCGGGCCGCTTTTGCTTTTTGCTTTCGCTGCGGGCGGGGCGCTCCGAGGCGGGGTGGTTGGGTGGCTCTTCTGCCATGAAGTCAGGAATTGTCGACAGTTTGAAGAGACACGCGGGTAATTCGCCGACGCTGCGCTTCCTCGCCTACGTCCGCCCCCATCTGCGGTTCGTCGCGGGCGGCTCCGTGATGGGAATCCTCAAGTTCGTGCTGCCGCTCGCCTTCCCGCTCGCCTTCAAATACATCTTCGACGTTCTGCTGGTTCCTCAGCCGAAGCTTGAGCCCGTCAACCGGCTAATCGATCGATGGTGTATCGCGCTCGATCGCGCGTTAAATATCCAGACTGCGGCGGCGGGCAAGCTCGAGGCACTGACTATTGCGCTGATCGCATTGTTCGCGGTGCAGGCGGTTGCGACCTACTACCGCAACTACTGGGCGAGCACCGCAGGCCATCGGCTGATCTTCGATCTTCGTTACGCGCTGTTTCTCCACATGCAGCGCCTGTCGCATTCGTTCTTCGATCGCAATCCGTCGGGCGCGATCGTCTCGCGCTTCACGAGCGATATCCAGTTGGCGCAGAACTTCGTCGGCTCCGCGATGATCAACATCTGGATGGACGGCGCGTCACTCGGCTTCGTGATCTGGATTCTCTTCGTGCTCGACCATCGACTCGCCTGGATTTCGCTGTGCGTCGTGCCCTTCTACGTAGTGCTGATCCGCGCGCTCTCGCCGCGTATCCGGCAGGCCAGCCACGACTTGCAGGAAGTCGTCGAGGAATTCTCGGGCGAGCTGCAGGAGCAAATCGCCGGCGCGACGACCGTCAAGTCGTTCGCGCGCGAGGAGCACGAGGCGCGGCGGTTCCATATGCGGACCAGCGAGCTCTACGACGTCACAATCAAGAGCGTGAAGCTCGCCTCGACGCACCAGATGTTCACCGAATTCATCACGCGCGTCGCGCCGCTGATGGTGATATGGGCGGGCGCGTTGCTCATCATGCGCGGAAAGATGGCGCTCGGAACGATGGTCGCGTTCTATGCGTATCTCGGTGCGCTATATCTGCCGCTCCAGCGCTTCTCCGAATTGTCGATTATCGTGTCGAGCTCGCTCGCCGCGATCGATCGGCTGTTCGCGTTCTTCGACGTCACTCCCGATGTCGCCGATCGTCCCGGCAGCCTGCCTATCAAGGTGACGCGCGCCGAGATCGGTTTCGATCGCGTGAGCTTCTCCTACCCGGAGCGCGGCAACGGCGCGATGCGCGAGGTACTGCACGGAATCGAACTGAGAGTGGAACCGGGCAAGACGATCGCGCTCGTCGGCCGCTCGGGCGCGGGCAAGACCACGCTCGCGGGACTGCTCCCGCGGTTCTACGATCCGACCGCCGGGCGCATCCTGATCGACGGCGTCGATATCGCGACCGTGACGCTCAAGTCCCTGCGCGACAGTATCGGAATCGTCCCGCAGGACGCCGTGCTGTTCAGCGCGACGGTGCGCGAGAACGTGCAATACGGGCGGCCGGGCGGCTCCGACGGCGACGTATGGCGGGCGCTCGAACAGGCTAATATCCGCGATTTCGTCGAATCGCTTCCAGAAAC
>DASQHV010000502.1:0-4858 GCA_035631915.1 Candidatus Acidiferrales bacterium
CCCGGTAAAATACGCTCCCGAGTCGCTCGCTACCGTAAGCAGCAACATGAAGATGATTAATACGACGCCGCCGGCGGAATTTCGCAGCAGGGCGAAGTAGGGGAACAACACCCCAACGTACGCGGCGCCGAGCAGCGTGAGTGTCGCACCTTTTGGACCCGTGTCGCCGCCGCGCGCGGCAACTTGCGCGATCAATCCAAGCATCGCGAGGAAAACGATCGCCGGGAGAATCGGTCCTGAATCGCCACTGCGGAGCATTCCGAACAGCGGCACACCGCCGACTATCGCGAGTATCGGAAGTGCGAGGAAATTCAGCGCTTGGGTCATCGCACCGACTTCGCAAAGGCCCAGCACGCCGAGCGCCGCGATGAAGATCGTGAAGAACCACGCGGGCGCGAAGACGATCACGGCGAGCACCGCCGGCAGTGCGATCGCGGCGGTCCAGAGCCTAGTTTTGAGCACGCAGCCGGTGGTCGGCGCCGTTGGTGACCGCGCCGAAGCGGCGCTCACGCTGCTGGTATGCCGCGATCGCGCTCAGGAACTCGCGCTCACGAAAATCCGGCCACAACGTATCGGTGAAATAGAGTTCGGTGTAGGCCAACTGGAACAAAAAGAAATTCGAGACGCGCAATTCGCCTGAAGTACGAATCAAAAGATCGGGATCCGGCAGCCCCGAGGTCGTCAGTTCGCTCGCTACCAGTTGCTCGTCGATTGCGTCGGGCGAGATGGAACCGTCGGCGACGCCGCGCGCGATCGATCGCACCGCGTTCACGATATCCTGGCGGCCGCCGTATGACAGCGCCAGCGCCACCGTCATCGTGCGATTCTCGCGCGTCGCCTCGATCGTCGCCGCCAGCGCCTCGCGCACGCGATGCGGCAGGCGTTCCGTGTCACCCAGTGCGACCACGCGGATGTCGCGCTTCATCAGGCGCTTGGTCTCGGTGATGAGGTAGCGATGGAACAGCTGCATGAGGAAGCTGACCTCGGTGGTCGGGCGTCCCCAGTTCTCGGCCGAGAAGGCGTAGAGCGTGACGTACGGGATGTTAAGCTCGCGCGCCGCATCGACCACCGCGCGCACGCTGTCCTTGCCGCGGCGATGCCCCTCGTGGCGCGACAGCCCGCGCCGATTCGCCCAGCGCCCGTTGCCGTCCATCACGATCGCCACATGACGCGGCATCCGCGACGGATCGAGAGAGAGGTTGGGGAACTCGCTTAACGGTAATGAGATGGGCACTTGGTGTTCACGCTTCATGGAAGTCCGCGCACGTTCGCGCGGCGGTTCAGACCTCCATGATCTCCGCTTCCTTCGCGGCCAGCACCTTGTCGACTTTTTCGATGAACTCGGTGGTGTACTGCTGGACCTTGGCCTCGCCGCTGCGCATCTCGTCTTCCGTCGCCTGCTTTTCCTTGTGCAACTCCTTGAGCATGTCGTTGGCGTCGCGGCGATGGTTGCGGATCCCGACGCGGAATTCCTCGGCCATCTTGCGCACGTGCTTGACCAGGTCCTTGCGCCGCTCTTCGGTCAACTCGGGAATCGGGATGCGAATGATTTTGCCGTCGTTCATCGGCGTGAGGCCGAGGTCGGACGTCTGAATCGCCTTTTCAATCTCGTGCATCGCGCCCTTGTCGTAAGGCGTGATCACGATCAGGCGCGGCTCCGGCGCCGCAAGTCCGGCCAACTGGCGCAGCGGAGTTTTCGAGCCGTAGTAGTTTACCTGCAGATTTTCGACCAGCGCCGTCGAGGCGCGCCCGGTGCGCACCCGCGCCAACTCGTGCCGAAACGCATCGACGGTTTTGTCCATCTCCTTGCGCGCATCGTCGATTGTCTCGGACAGCATGCTCACGATCCGCTCTCCACCCAGGTCCCGATCGGCTCGCCCATCACAGCCTTTCTTATATTACCCGCTTTGCGCAAATTGAACACGATGATCGGCAGCCGGTTGTCCATGCACATCGAGATCGCCGTCGAGTCCATCACCTTCAGATTTTTCTGCAAGACGTCAAGGTAGGTCAGCCGCTCGAAGCGCCGGGCGCCCGGCTCGCGCACCGGATCGCGATCGTAAACGCCGTCCACCGTGTGGCTCGCCTTGAGGATGACCTGCGCGCCAATCTCCATCGCGCGAAGGCTGGCCGCCGTGTCGGTGGTGAAGTAAGGATTGCCGGTGCCGGCCGCGAAGATGACCACGCGGCCCTTTTCGAGATGCCGCACGGCGCGGCGCCGGATATAGGGCTCGCACAGCGCCTGCATCTCGATCGCGGACAGCACCCGCGTCGTCACGCCGACGTGCTCGAGCGCGTTCTGCATCGCCAGCGCGTTGATCACCGTCGCCAGCATCCCCATCTGGTCCGCTGTCGAGCGATCCATCCCACGCGCCTCGTACTCGGTGCCGCGAATGTAGTTGCCCGCGCCGATCACCAGCGCCAGCTGAACGCCCAGGCTCGCAACCTCTTTGACTTCGAGCGCGATTTCGCCCAGCGCGTCCAGGTCCAGGCCCTGTCCCTGCGCGGGCGCCAGCGCCTCGCCCGACAACTTCAACAGGATACGGCTGAAGCGCGGCTTCCCGGTCGAAGCAGTTTGGACTTCAGCCATCCGATGATGCCCCCGTATCAGCCGTTCGATTCGCGACGTCCCCGCGCGACGACCGGTGTGCTACCGCTGCTCAGCCCGCCGACGCAGCCGGTTTGGCAAGCTGCTCACCCAGTTGGAAGCGGGTGAAGCGGCGCACCTCGATTTTCTCGCGCATCTGCAGGCCCGCTTCGGTCAGCAGATCGTTGATCGTCCGGTTCGGATCGCGCACATACGTCTGCTCGAGCAGACACGATTCCTTGAAGAATTTTTCGAGCTTGCCATCGACAATCTTCGCGACGACGGCCGGCGGCTTGCCCTCGGCCTGCGACGCGTAGATCTGCCGCTCCTGCTCGATAACTTCCGGCGCCAGCTCCTCGCGCCGCACGCAGCGGGGATTCGCCGCCGCCACCTGCATCGCAAGTTCCTTGACCATCGCCTGGAACGCCTCAGACTTGGCGCAAAAATCGGTCTCGCAATTTACTTCGATCAATACGCCCAGCTTGCCGCCCGCATGGATGTACGAACCGACCGAGCCCTCGGATGCAACGCGGCCCTTGCGCGACTCCGCCGCGGCGATGCCCTTTTCGCGCAGCCAGACGTTGGCCTTCTCCAGGTTGCCGCCGGTCTCGGCCAGCGCCTTCTTGCAATCCATGATTCCTGCGCCGGACTTCTCGCGCAGTTCCCTGACCAGTTTGGCGTCTATTTCCATCGATGACCCTGAGTTTGAATAGTATCGTTCCGCGTGTCGCTCTCAAGCAAGCGGCGGTCGTGATTGTGACCGCCGCTTTCCCCTCTTCCTAAAACGCCGTCTGAGCTTCGACGGAGAGGATTTGTGTCTGACGTTCGCCTAACCCGCGCTCGCCGAATCGGTGGGCGGGGCGCCGTTGTCTGCGGGCGGAGTGCTCGGACCGCTGTCTTGCTGGCCCTTCGCGCGCTCTTCGGCGAGTTGCTTGCCTTCGAGGATCGCGTCGGCGACCGCCGCCGTGAACAGCTTGATCGCGCGAATTGCGTCGTCGTTGCCGGGAATCCGGTACGCGATCAGGTCGGGGTCGCAGTTGGTATCGACCACCGCCGCGACCGGGATGCCGAGCCGGTTGGCCTCGGCGACCGCGATATCTTCCTTCTTGGTATCGATCACCCACAACGCGTCCGGCAGCTTGCGCATGTTCTTGATGCCGGCGAGCGTGTTCATCAGCTTTTCGTGCTCGCGCCCGTTGTCGCTCATCTCTTTCTTGGTGAGCGCGCGAATCATCTCGGGGTCGGCCATGATCTCTTCGAGCTTGCGGAGCCGGTCGATCGAAGCGCGGATGGTCTGAAAGTTGGTCAGCATGCCGCCCAGCCAGCGGTTGTTGACGTAGAACATGCCGCAGCGTTCGGCTTCTTCCTTGACGATGTCCTGCGCCTGCTTCTTGGTCCCGACGAACAGCATCGTACCGCCCGCCGCCGCGAGATCGCGCGCGAAGTCGAAGGTCGCCCGGAACATCTTCACCGTCTGCTGCAAATCGATGATGTAGATACCGTTGCGGGCGCCGAAGATGTACTGCTTCATCTTCGGGTTCCAGCGGCTGGTCTGATGGCCGAAATGGACGCCGGCCTCCAGTAGCTGCTTCATGCTGATTTCAGTCATAGAATTTTGTTCCTGCCTCTTGGCCCCGTACGGGGTAATCTTCCTTTAATAACAGCCCCGCGGCCTCCACGAAAGGCTCCGGGTTCGCGGGGCGCTGTCCGAATTAGGACTCGAAATTGGGACAGCGCCGTTCGCGGATGGCGCGCCACCTTCTTCAGGCAAACATCAGTAGGATCACGACAAAGCCGAAGACGACAGCCGCGCCAAGCAAGGCATATACCTTTAGGAACCACATGGCCCTTTTCTTCCAGCTCCTCTGATCCATGCGCAGTTCTCGCCGCTTGGCGCGCACGCGCCTACGCGTTCATCGATTCCAGGAATTCCTCGTTGGTCTTGGTCTTTTCCATCTTGTCGATCAAAAACTCCATCGCCTCGACCGCGTTCAACTGCGTCAGCAGCCGGCGCAGGATAAACACGCGATTCAAAGTCGTGCGCGGCAGCAGCAACTCTTCCTTGCGGGTCGATGAGCGCTGGATGTCGATAGTCGGGAAGATGCGCTTTTCGAGCAGCCGCCTGTCGAGCGCGATCTGCTGATTACCGGTGCCCTTGAACTCTTCGAAAATCACTTCGTCCATCCGGCTGCCGGTATCGACCAGCGCCGTCGCAATGATCGTCAGGCTGCCGCCGTCCTCGGTGTTGCGCGCGGCGCCGAAGAACTTCTT
>DASQHV010000503.1:0-13393 GCA_035631915.1 Candidatus Acidiferrales bacterium
GATCCGGTCACGCTCCGTCCAGTGGCTGACGGCGAGATGGGGCTGCTTACGTTTTTCGACCTCGCGAACGTTGGCTCGGTATCGGCGGTGATGACGGAAGACCTCGGCACGGTCGAGTCTGGCCGCGTGCGAGTCGTTGGGCGAATCGACGCAGTCGACGCGCGCGGCTGCGCGCTCTCGATCGAACAATTTGCAGCCGCAGAACGCTCGCAGCCGCTGGATGCCAGTCGCTTCGAGGCGGCGCGATGAGCTCGGCGGCGTCGAACGCAAGCCGCGTGAGGTTCGAGACGCCAGCTTTGCAACCGCGCGATGTTGCGTCTGCAACGGCACGAGTCCGGGCGGCCGCCGAGTCGAATCGTGATGCGCGACGCACTGCCGAAGCACTGTCGCGCGCGTTCGCACTTTGGCGCGACCCTGATTACCAGCCGCGCCGCAGCGCGTCGGCAGAAATCGCAGTGCGCGCTGGATTTTCCGTCGCGCTAATCGATAACTCACTCGAGGCGCTGCTGCGGCCCTTCACCGCCGACGCGCTCGTGCCGATCGCCGCGCGCGTGCAAGGAGCCGGGCGTGCCACCAAACCGGGCGCCATCGGATTCATCATGGCGGGCAATGTTGCGGGCGCGGGAATCCATGAAGTTGCGATCGCGCTAGTCGCTGGTGCGGGAATCGTGGTGAAGACTGCCACCGCCGAGCCGATTTTCTTCGAGGCATTCGTGCGCACGCTGGCCGAGATCGATCCGACCGTCGCTCACTGCGTCGCTGTCCTCAACTGGGGGCGCGAGCGCACGGACTTGTCGGGCGAGCTACTCGCGAACTGCGATCGCGTGCTGGCCTATGGTGACGATTCGACGATTGCATCGCTTCACGCCAACGACAAGGTGCTCGGTTTCGGCAGTCGCGTCAGCGCCGCCGTGGTGGCGCCTTCGGCACTCGCTCGGCCGCGCATCGACGCGATGGCCGAATCGCTCGCCCGAGACGTCGTGAGGTTCGAGCAACTCGGCTGCCTCTCGCCGCATCAGATTATTGTGGTCAGCCCCGCGCTTGGTGCGCCGCGTGAATTTGCGGCGGCACTTGCCCGCGCGCTCGAAGGTCTTTCTGAATCGATGCCGCCTGCGACACTTGCGCTCCGAGACGCGTGCGAAATTCGCACCGTGCGCGAGCGCGCGCGATGGCGCCGGATTGCGGGCGATTCGATCGAACTATTCGAGGGTCCAGATCTCGGATGGACGCTAGTCTGCGACTCGCGCGTGCCCGCCGATGCCTCGTTCGCGGTGTCGCCGGGATTCAGGACCGCAACCGTGACTGCCGCTCGCGATTTCGACGATGTTCGCTGCACGATTGCCGCCGCGTCGCGATGGATCGAGGCCATCGCAGTCGCCGGCGACGACGCCGAAATCGCGACGCTCTCCGCCATGCTTCGTCAAATTGGGGTGCCGTACGTTTGCGCCCCGGGAGAGATGCAGTCGCCGCCGCTTGTTTGGCGGCACGGCGGCCGCTCGTTTCTCGACCTGCTGTTGGCGCGGACCTGACGATGCGATGAGCGAGCTGGCCAAGATTTTCCGCATCAACCTGGCCCAGACTTCCGACGCACCGCTCGGTTTGGAAATCGTTCGCGCCGAGGGTTCGTGGCTGATTGCGTCGGACGGCACGCGCTACCTGGACTTCATTGCGGGCATCGGCGTCTCAGCGCTCGGCCATGGGCATCCCGAGGTGCTTGCCGCGATCGAGTCGCAGGCCCGACGCCATCTGCACGTCATGGTGTACGGCGAATACATCATCGAGAGCCAGGTGCGGCTGGCGGCGCGGTTGGCCGAGCTTCTGCCGCCGCCGCTCTCGCGGGTCTATTTCACCAACAGCGGCGCTGAGGCGATCGAAGGCGCGTTGAAGGCGGCGCGCAAGTTCACGGGACGCGCGGGCTTCGTCGCGTTCGACGGCGCGTATCATGGCGACACGATGGGCGCGCTCGCGCTGGCGGGAAATCCCGAGTTTCGCGCACCGTTCGGCGCGCTGGTCGGCCCGGTGCGGCACCTCCGCTTCGACGACGAGCGCGCGCTTGGCGAAATCGACGAGACGATCGCGGCCGTGGTCATCGAGCCGATTCAAGCCGAAGGCGGAGTGCGAATTCCGACGGCCGCCTACATGCGCGCATTGCGGGAGCGATGCGATCGCGCGGGTGCGTTGCTGATCTTTGACGAAGTGCTCACCGGCTTCGGCCGTACGGGAAAGTTATTCGCGCTCGAGCATTTTGGCGTGGTGCCGGACGTCATCGTCATGGCGAAGGCGCTTGGCGGCGGGCTGCCGCTCGGCGCGTTTTGCGGCCGCGACGAAATTATCGGCACGCTCTCGCACGATCCGCCGCTCGGTCATATCACGACGTTCGGCGGACACCCGCTCTCGTGCGCCGCCGGTCGCGCGAGCCTGGAGGTAATCGTCCGCGAGCGGCTCCACGAGCGGGCGTCGTCGCTCGGCGCGGAAATCATGCGGCGCATCGAATCGATCGGTGCACCCGAGATCGCGGCCGTGCGGGGACTTGGATTGTTGATCGGAATCGAATTTCGCGATGCTGCCGTTGCTCATAAGTTTGTCGCAGCAACGGTAGCGCGTTCTGTGGTCGTCAATTGGACGCTTAACGCTGACAACGTTGTGCGACTCGCGCCGCCGCTCAACATATCTCGCGACGAGGTGGATTTCGCGCTCGACGCATTCGCGAGGGGACTTGAAGCAATTCGGCGGTAGCGTCAACCTAGTTTGAGCAGTGACCGTTCCCAAACATCGCGATACGTGCCCGATCTGTGAGGTATCGCATCGGTGAATGCCAACGGAAACTCCGCCCGGTCCGGGCTGAAAAATCCCGACGGCGCGCGCGCGACTCAAGAGCCCGTGTGGACCGAGGATGACGAAGAGTCGCTGCGCGTCCTCAAGCTCGGCGGCGTGCTCGGAATTTTCATGCTGCTGGCGTACAGCATCTACGACCAGCATACGCCCGGCCGCATGGCGCGCGGCTTCGACTTTCATTGGATCGCACTCGCCGGTACGTGCCTGTTCTTCGGCCTGGTCTGGACCAACTCCTTCAAACGCTACTGGAAGTTGTGGACGCTGTGTTTCAATTTGTTCCTGATGTGGCTGTTCATCATCATCAGCCGCTCCACCGGCGATCCCGAGTCGCGCTTCATCGCGATTGCGCTGTGTCCGATGGCGACCGCGTCGTTCGTCAGTTGGAGCACGCGCTGGCAGTTTGCGATGGCCGCGACGTCGGTGCTCACCTACGCGGCGGGGCAATACGTGGTCCCGATCGAATCGCCGTTCGGCGTTTACCGCTGGATGGGTCTGATCGCGGCAGTGACTTTCGCTCAATACACCGCAATCTTTATCGATCGATACCGCCGAAGACTGAGCCGGCAGGTGGATGACCTCGAGGAGGCCGCGCGCTTTCGTCAAAGTCAGATCGCGACGATGGCACACGACATCCGCAGCCCGGTCGCCGCACTCAGCGGCTACGTCAACCTGCTCGAAGCGGACGACCTCGAACCCAAGGATCGCGCCGACGTGCTCGGGCGCATCGGTTCAACGGCCTGGAACATGGACGTGCTCGTCAGCAACGTGCTCGACTACTACGCGGTACAGGAACACGACATCGTCCCGGCGCCTGTGGAACTCGACCCCAACGTCGTGATCGCCGAAGTCGCCGAGGATTGCGCGCTGCAGGCGGGTCGTCGCCGGCTCAAGTTGCGTTCCGACTTCGCGCGCTTGCCGGCGTGCCGGCTCGATCCGCGCCACCTCGAGCGGATAGTGCGCAACCTGCTGGCATACTCGCTGGGCCGGGTCGCGGGCAGCGAGGTCGTGCTGCGCACCGCGCTGGGCAATCAGTCGATCGTGATCAGCGTCAGCGACGCCGGCTCGTCGCTGTCTCCGGCGGAAATGAACGCGCTGTTCGATCGCCCCGTTCAGAACAATGGCGCCGCACCGGCGCGGGGGCTCGGCTTGTACATCGCGCGCGTGATGGTCGAGGCGGCGGGCGGCCAGGTCGAGGCGCGCCACGGCGCGGGGCGCGGTTTGACGCTGGTCGCGGAACTGCCGCTCGACGGACGTCAGCAGAAAGCGCGGGGCGCGTGATTTCCCGGCGCTTGCCCGTCGTTTGCGATTCGTTTAGCGTCAGCAGCACTCTGGTCACGCACGTTTGCGATCCATTTCCGCGAAGCATCCGCACAGTCTCAGCCAACCCTCTGGATTGGCGCCACGTTTGAACACCTTGCCCGGCGAATTCGAGCTGATTGCCCGTCTTTGTGCTCCGATCGCCAACGGCCCGCGCACAATTCTCGGCGCCGGAGACGACTGCGCGGTTCTGCGGCCCTCGCGGTCGCGGATTCTCTTGACTGTCGACTCGGTCGTCGAGGGAGTGCATTTCGATCTGCGATGGACTCCGCTGGAAGCGCTCGGCGCGCGCGCGCTCACGGTCAACCTGAGCGATATAGCGGCGATGGGCGGAACGCCGACCGCGTGCGTGGTAAATCTTGCCGTGCGCGAGGGACTGACGTCGCGAATGCTCGAGCGAATCTACTCCGGCCTGCGCGCCGCGGCACGCGCGAGCAAGACTGACATCGTCGGCGGCAACGTCACGCGCGCTCGCGAGCTTTCGATCACGATTGCGCTGCTCGGCGACGCGGGCCGCGCCGTGATGCGTCGCGATACGGCGCGCGTCGGCGATGAAATCTTCGTGACCGGCACGACGGGCGATGCGGCGCTCGGATGGCGGCTGCTGGCCGGCGCACTCAATCCACGCGGCAAAGTCCGCAACGGCGCGGCCGCTAAAAGATTTGTCATCAACCGGTTTCTGCGGCCGCGCGCGCGCGTGCTCGAGGGCCGGCGGCTCGTTGCGATTCACCCAACACCCGCAGCCATCGACATCAGCGACGGATTGGCGCAGGACCTCGGGCACATCCTGGACCGCAGCGGCGTCGGCGCGGAGATTGACGCATCGCGTATCCCGGTTTCTCCGGCCTATCGAGTACTGATTGGAAGGGATCTCGAACTTGCACTGACGGGCGGCGAGGATTACGAGCTGCTGTTTTGCCTGAGACCCGGGCATTCCGAAGCCGGGCTGACGCGCCGGCTGCGCGTTCCTGTCCATCGCATCGGCAAGATCGTTCGCGGCCGCCGCTTGCGGATTGTCGGCGCTGATTCGGTCAAGACCGCCGGATGGGATCAACTGCGCTCGCGCCCCGAATTGCACTCATGATGTTTGTCCTGCCCATCGCGATCGCAATCCTCATCCTGCTGAGCGGGATGCTGGCGGCCTCGGAAACCGCGCTGTTTTCGCTCGCCCGCATGGAGCATACGCGCGAGCAGCTGTCGCAATCCGCCCAGCACGCGATCGAGCGCCTGATGCGCCGGCCGCTCGAATCGCTGATCGTGATCATCGGCCTCAACGAGGCGTGCAACATTTTTGCGGACTGTCTGGCTACGATTTTGCTGCTCGCGCTGCTCGGCGACGAGCTTGGCCCCTACGTCGCGGCGCCGACGATGCTGGTGGTCGTGCTGCTTTTTTGCGACATCACGCCCAAGACGTTCGCGCTGGGGTCTCCGGGTGCAATCGCGTGGTTGACGGCGCGTCCGTTGGCGCTGCTGGTTGATTTTGTTCATCCGCTGGCGCGCCATTTTGCTCCGCTGGAAGAGGCGCCGCGCCCCGAGCCGGTCTCCGAGGCCGAATTCAAGGCATTGCTCGAACTCAGCGCGCATCAAGGGCAGGTCGAGCCGGCCGAGCGCGCGATGATCCATCGCGTCTTCGATTTCGGCACCCGCCGTGCGTCCGAGGTGATGACGCCGCGCGAGCGGATTTTTCTGCTCGATATCGACCTGCCGGTGTTGCAGCAGATTTCGGAAATCGCACATGAAAGTTTTTCGCGCGTGCCGGTCTATCGGGGCAGCCCGGACAATATTGTCGGCATTCTGCACGCCAAGGATCTCGCCGCACGCCGGCTTCAGCCGTCTCCGCCGCGAGTCGAGCGGTTGGTCAGGCCCGCGTATTTTATTCCGCCGGGCAAGGCGCTGGGCGATCTGTTCGAGGAGATGCGGCGCGGCCGCTTTCAGATTGCGTTGGTCGTCAACGAATACGGGCGGCTGCTCGGGCTGGTGACGCTGGAAGACTTGCTCGAGGAACTCTTTGGGGAAATTCGCGACGAATTTGACACCGACGTTCCGGAGTTGACCAAAATTTCAGACGTCGAATGGACCGCCTCGGGACTGATCCCGCTCGGCAAGCTGGCCGAGGCGCTCGCGCCCGCGCGCCTGATCGAATTTTACGGCACCGCCAAGACGCTCAGCAGTCTCATCCTGCGCCGGCTCGGGCGCGTGCCGCGCGTCGGCGAGAAGCTGCGCCTGGGCGAATTCGAAGTGACCGTGGAGCGGGTGCGCGGCGCCGCGGTGGAAGTCGCGAGGCTCAAGCTGTGACCTACGTAGGCCTCATCGCGGCGATCGTCGCCTGCATTCTGGTGCAGGCATTCTTCGCCGCTTCCGAGATAGCCCTGGTCTCGGCCGACGATCTGAAGGTCCGCGCCGAGAGCGAGCGCGGGCAGCTGCCCTCACGCGTGCTCGACGCGCTACTGGCCAATCGCGACCGTTTGCTCGCGCTCACGCTCACCGGCGCCAACCTCGCCACCGTGATCTCCGCCGTCCTGCTGACCAGCTTCCTGTACGCCGTGCGCCCGCATCTGGTGTACCTGGCGCCGTTCATCCTGACGCCGATCTCGCTCCTGCTCGGCGAATCGATACCGAAGCTGCTGACGCTGGCGAATCCCCATCGCGTCGCGCTCGTCGCCGCGCGTCCGCTGCGGATGCTGGCGACGGTGCTGGCGCCGCTGCTCGCACTCGAGACAATCTTGAGCCGAATGCTGCGCCGCCTGGCGGGCGTACCTGCCGATGCCGAGAGCGTGTTCCTGAGTCGCGACGATCTCGCCCGCCTGATGCGCCGCCGCCACGCCGACGCGGCCGCGCCGTCGCACGACGCCATCCTTCCCGCCGAGCAGCAGATGATCAGCCGTATCTTCCGCTTCTCGCGCGCCGACGCGCGCAAGGCGATGGTGCCGCTGGTGCGGGTCGATGCGGTGCCGGAAGAAACCACGCTGGCCGCCGCGATCGAAACCGTGCGCCGCGAGGGCTTCAGCCGCATCCCGGTGTTCCAGCGCCGCATCACGAACATCGTCGGCGTCATTCACGTCTTCGACTTGCTGCAGGCACCGGATCTCAGCCGCCCCGTCAGCGACATCATGCGGCCGGTGAGCTACTTTCCCGAGTCGATGCCGCTCGATGAAGCGCTGGTCGCAATGCAACGCACCGGAGAAAATCTGGCCGTTATCGTCGACGAATACGGCGGCTGTGCCGGAATCCTCACGCTCGAAGACTTGATCGAGGAGATAGTCGGGGACATCGAGGACGAGCACGACCTCGGCGAGGAGCTCGCGAAAGTCGTCAGCCCGCGCGTGCTCTCGGTGATGGCGCGCGCACCGGTCACCGAGCTCAACGAACGCTTCGCCCTCAAACTCCCCGAGGCGGACGAGTATGCTACCATCGGCGGTTTCGTGGTCGAGCGCCTGGGTCATATTCCCAAGCCCGGAGAAAAACTAATCGAGGGCGAGTTGACGATCTCCGTTACTCGCAGCGACTCGCGCGCGGTGCGCGAATTGATGCTCACGCTGGCGCGTCCGATTCGGCCCGAACTTCTAAAGCGGCGATGACGGAAAAACGGATTCGCGAGATTCTCGGCCGCGTTGCCGACGGCAAGCTGACCGCCGCGGGAGCGTTCAGGCAGCTGCGCGAGTTGCCCTTCGAAGATCTCGGCTTCGCCAAGCTCGACAGCCATCGCAGTTTGCGCCGCGGTGTGCCGGAGGCGATTTTTGGCGAGGGCAAGAGCGCCGAGCAGCTCGCGACGATTGGCCGCCGCACCGTGACGGCCGGCACCAACCTGATCATTACGCGGCTCGCACCCGACAAGGCGCGCGCCGTCAAGCGCAAGTTGCGCAGCTTGCAGTACCATCAGGACGCCCGCGTCGGCACGATCGTCAGTCAGCGCGTGAAGCCGGTCGGGCACGGCGTCGTGACTGTTCTTACAGCGGGCACTTCCGACATTCCCGTCGCCGAGGAAGCCGCGGTTTGCGCCGAGCTGTTCGGAAATCGCGTCGCGCGCATCTACGACGTCGGTGTTGCGGGCATCCATCGCCTGACGGCCAATCTGGAAGCCATCCGCAGCTCCAGCGTCCTCATCGTCGCCGCCGGGATGGAAGGCGCGCTGCCGTCGGTGGTCGCCGGACTGGTGGACAAGCCCGTCGTTGCAGTGCCGACCAGCGTGGGCTACGGCACGTCGATGGGCGGATTGGCGGCGCTGCTCGGGATGCTCAACTCGTGCGCGAGCGGAGTGACAGTGGTGAACATCGACAACGGCTTCGGCGCGGCGCTGGCCGCGACGCTGATCAATCGGGTGGGAATCGCCCGCGACGGCGAGTGATGGCGAAGCGGGGCTCGATCACCAGCGGCCGCGTGCGGCGCGCGATGAAAGTGGGCGAACTCGCGTCGCAGGTCGGCTACAGCTACCTCTGGAACCAGCTCCGTCGCCCCTTCCAGAGCGCATCTGCGCGCGAGCGCGATCTGCTCGAAACCCACATCCGCAACGCGCAGCGAATCGTCGAGAGCTCCAAGCAGCTGCGCGGCGCGTTCATGAAGCTGATCCAGATGCTCTCGATTCGCAAGGACCTGCTGCCCGGCGAAGCGCTGGACGTGCTGCGCGCCACTCAGTCGAGCGTGCCGCCGATGAGCTACGCGACAATCTCGGAGCAGATTCGCAAGGAGATCGGCAAGCGGCCCGAGGCGATCTTCGCGAGCTTCGATCAGACCGCGTTCGCCGCCGCCTCCCTCGGGCAGGTGCATCGCGCCGTTACGCGCGACGGCGCCGACGTGGCGGTGAAGATTCAGTACCCGGGCGTCGAGGAAACCGTCGAGCAGGACCTGCGGAACTTGAAGCTGCTGCTGCGCACGCTGCAGGCGCTCGGCCACGACGTGATGCGTCAGGAAATCGATACCGGCGCCGTTTACCGCGAACTCGAGCAGCGCCTACGCGAGGAACTCGACTACGTGAACGAGGCGCGCAATATGACCGAGTTTGGCCGCCGCCTCGGCGACGATCGCGACATCATCATCCCGCGCTTCGTCAAGGAGCTGAGCTCGCGGCGCGTGCTCACGATGACCTTCATCGACGGCTACCCGCTGGCGGACGTGATGGGTCCCGAGGTCGATCTCGAAATGCGCGAGTGGGTGGCGAGAAAAATTCACGAGGTCGCGTGGCGCCAGATACTCGAGTTTGGGCTGCTGCATACTGATTTTCATCCGGGTAACTACCTGGTGAGCCATCATCCGCGCCTGGGCGTGCTCGATTTCGGATCGATCCGCCGTTTTCCGGAGCCGGTGCGGAAGGCGCTGCTGCAAGTCGCGCGATCAATCCTGAGCGGCGACGACAACGCTCTGGGAGCCGCCATGGTCCGCCTGGGCTATCTGGACGGCAACCAGAACGCGGCGCCGATGGTCAAAATAATTCACCTGCTGTTCGAGCCGATGCGATTCGATCGCGAGTTCGATCCACTCGAATACGACACCGTGGGCAAGGCGGCCAAGGTCGGCGAGATCGCGCTCGAGAACCGGCTCTACAAATCGCCTGCGCACAGCGTGTTTCTCATTCGCGCGCTGGTCGGGCTGGAAGGAATCACGCGGGGTCTTGGGGTGAAGGCCAACTACCGGCGGATGTTTGCCGATGCGGTGGAACGAATTCCAAAATGATTTCGGCAGCTGCGGTTTCGAATTCGGCGCTGCTGGACGCGCTGGAGCGGCATCGCGATTTTCACTTTCGGCGAACTCCGTCGCGCCGCGTCAGCGGCGAAAAAAGTGCGCTCAAATTTATCGACGAGGTCGGCTTCTGCACCGGCTTCAGCGCCGGGCTGAACGTGCCCTGCCTGCGCGAGGCGATCGCCGGAACGCGCGAACCCGTTCTGCCGGAGCACATTCAGCACGACTACGCGATCGGAATGACGTGGCGGATCAAGGACTCGCTGCCGGAGCGCCGGCTGGTTTATTACGGCAAGGCCATTGCGGGACGCCCCGGCTTCATCGCGCGCGGTTTGCTCGGCGCGTTCCTGCGCCTGCGTGTTGCATCCGGCGGGTACCGTAAGCTCTACGCGCGCGGCGGCCTGTCGCATTGCGGCAAACTCGTGATGGACGCGCTTGCCAAGCGTGGGGCTGCCGAGACGCGCGTGCTCAAACTGTCGAGCGGCTACGCCCAGCCGTCAAAGCGCGCCACGTTCGATCGCGCGATGAAGGAATTGCAGGAAAAATTCCTGGCGTTGAAGGTAGAGGAGCGCGCCGACCCGTTCAGCTACGTCTGGGACACGATGGAGCATCGATGGCCCGACGCAATTGCCGAGGCGCGCACACTCACGCCCAACCGCGCGGCGTTCGCGATCGTGAAGAAATATTTCGAGATCGCCGGATTCGGCGTTGAGCGCGCGATCGCTAGAATCCTCGCTATCGATCCTGCGCTCGTAGAGTCCGCGGCGCGGCGCCTGGAGCGCGAGCATACGATCGTACGCGGAGTGCGAATCAGCGGGCATCCGGGCCCGATCAGCTTGCTTTCAGATTTTCTCAGCTAGGCTGAACGCTTGTCGCCGAACCGCGTTCCGGTCTAAAGAGGAAAGCTCAAGTTTCGCATCCGACGCCCGAGAAGGAGTTAGCCATGCCGCTGGACCCGCAAGCAAAAACGTTGATGGATCAGTTAGCAGCGTTGAACGGTCCCAGGCTCTGCACGCTGACTGCGGCCGACGCGCGCCGCGTGACGGCCGGCACTTTCAAGCTGCCGCCGGAGCGGGTCGAGAAAGTTTTCAAGGTCGAGGATCGCAAGATCCCAGGACCCGCGGGTGAGATTCCGATTCGCGTCTACACTCCGCAGGGCGCGGGTCCGTTTCCAGTGCTGGTGTTTTTTCATGGCGGCGGATGGGTGATATGCGACCTGGATTCGCACGACGCGCCGTGCCGCATTCTAACCAACAAAGTCGGATGCGTGACGGTGTCGGTGGATTATCGGCTGGCGCCGGAGCACAAATTCCCGGCCGGCGTCGAGGATTGCTTCGCCGCGACGAAGTGGGTCGCTGCGCACGCCAAAGAGCTCAACGTCGATGCGAGCCGGCTCGCGATTGGCGGCGACAGCGCCGGCGGCAATCTGTCGGCCGTGATCGCGCAACTCGCGCGCGACGCCGGCGGACCGAAGATCGCGTTTCAGCTTCTGATCTATCCCGCAACCGAGGCCGAGCTCGACACCACCTCGCACAAGACGTTCACCGACTACTTTCTCACCAAGGACGATATCATCTGGTTCTGGGGCCACTACCTGCGCGGCCCGGCCGACCGCAAGGATCCGCGCGTCGCGCCTGCGCTGACGAAAAATCTCAAGGGACTTCCGCCGGCGCTGGTCATCACCGCGGAGTTCGATCCGCTGCGCGACGAGGGCGAGGCCTACGGCGAGAAGCTGCGCGCCGCCGGCGTGCCGGTGACGGTCTCGCGCTACGAGGGAATGATCCACGGCTTCGTCTCGATGTACGACGCGCTCGACAAGGGCAAGCTGGCGCTCGAGGAGTCGGCCGCAGCGCTCAAGAAAGCGCTCGCGAAGTAGCGCGTCACCACTGCTCGTAGTGTACGGCGCGGCGCTCGTAGCCGGAGCCGCGCAGCAGGTCGCGCAGCCGAATCACGCCGGCGCCTACGCCGCAAATGTAGAATTGCCGAGTGCGATCGGCGTCGCCTTTGACCCATCGCGCGTCGGCTCGCGCCATCAGCCGATCGTAAATTTGCTCAGCCGGCGCGATAACTGTCTCGTAGGTGAAGTTCGCCGACTCAGCGAGAGTGTCCAAGTCTTTTCTGTAGAGAAGATGCTCGGCGTCGGGCGCGGCGTAGATGAGGTGCATCTTCGGCTGCAGTGCCCCGCCTTGCGTTGATGACAGCGCCCGCTTCAGCATCGGACGAATCGGCGCGATAGCGGTGCCCTCCGCGATGAAGCCGATTTCGACCGACGGCGCGCGGTCCATCGTGAAAGTTCCGAACGGCCCGATGAAATCGAACGTGTCGCCGACGCGCCGCTCGAACAGCCACGCGACTCCGCGTCCGCCGGGCACGCGGTTGAAGCAAATCTCCAGCGGCCCGTCGTCGCTCGGACTTGATGCAATCGTGTATGGACGCGAGCGCTGCTCGTCGCCTAGCGGAATCGTGATCGAGATGAACTGTCCAGGGCTGAAGCGCAGGCGGCTCCCGTCCGTCAGCGACAGAAAGAGCGAGCGGGTGTCGGCCGCGTGATCGAAAATCCGCTCGACGCGCGCGTTCTTGACGTTGCGCGCTGCGGACGCGGGCGTACCGCCGCCGCTCATTTCTCTTCGGCCCCCGAGGTCTCGGCCGACTCGCTGACCTGGTTTATCGTGTAGCGCGGAACCAGCACGACGATCTCGGCGTTGGGGTCGTCGATCACGGCCTGGCATCCCAGCCGCGAGGTTGCGGTCAGGCCCGGCGCTTTGTCGAGCAGGTCTTCCTCCTGCTCGCTGGCCTCGCCGAGCTTGTTGAATCCCTGCTTCACAATCACATGGCAGGTGGTGCACGCGCAGTTGCCGCCGCATGCGTGCTCGAGATGAATCTTGTGACCCAGCATCACGTCGAGAATCGATCCCGGCTTGCCGTCGTGATGAAACGGCGCCTTGTGCGGGTCGAATTCGATGACCTGGTCGGGGTCGCCGTTCTCGAATTTGATTGTCAGTTTGGCCATGAACGTGGGTTGCGAGCGCGGCGCAAGTCAGATTAGTCGCTGCCGGAATGTGGCGAAACCGGCCACGCTCGATCCGGGGCAGGCTTGCATCTTCGCCGGATTTTCGCCATGATTTTTCCTGCGTCAAGGCAAGAGGAAACACGCGATGGCGACGTTGACCAAACGGCAGAAGCAGCTAATCGACTACCTGAATAACTATATCGCAGAACATGGATACGCGCCCACGCTGGCCGAGGTCGGCGCGTACTTCGGGCTGTCGTCGCTCGCAACCGTGCATAAGCATCTGCACAATCTCGAACAAAAGGGATTCATCAAGCGGGTCCACAATCACAGCCGCGCGCTCGAGGTCGAACCCAACGAGAAGCCGCGTCCCGCCGGTACCGTGAGACTGCTCGGCACCGTCGCGGCGGGCGCTCCCATAGAAGCAATCGAGAACAGCGAGACCATCAGCGTCCCCGACGAGTTCATCCGTCGCGACAACACGTTCTGCCTGAGGGTGAAGGGCGACTCGATGATCGAAGATGGAATTCGCGACGGCGACTATATCATCGTCGAAGG
>DASQHV010000504.1:0-2023 GCA_035631915.1 Candidatus Acidiferrales bacterium
AGCGCGGGCGGCGCGGCGGGTGCGGCGGAAAACAGTTCGGGTTGCGCACTTACTTGTGAGGGCATCGGCGATTCACCTCGCGCGGTCATCGGAGCGTCATCGGCGACCGTAAGACGGCGTTGTTTGTTAGTCAACGAGAACCTATGATTCCGCACGCATCGAGCAACGATTCATGAGCGACGCAGCTACATCCTTATAACGCGGCAGCCTCGAGCAATTCGCCGCGGCCACGCCAGACGCGATCGCAATCGTGGACGGCGATACCGCGCTGTCGTACGGCGAATGGAACGAGCGCGCGAATCGGATGGCCGACGCGATGGCGGCGCGCGGGATCGCGCCGGGCGACATCGTCGGCGTTCGCTCGCAGATTCGCGCCGAATGGTTCGTCGTCAACCAGGCGCTCGCGAAACTCGGCGCGCGGCAGGTCGCGGTGAACTGGCGGCTCACGCCGGTCGAAGCGCGCTACATCATGGAGGACAGCCGCGCCCGCGCGATCGTCTACGATGACGACGATCCCGCGGTGCTTGCGCGCGACTGGAGCGAACTCGGGCTGAAGCTCGTCATGACGATGCTGCCACGGAGCGCGCCGAGTGTCGCGCGCTTTGACGAGATGCTCGCGCGCGGTGCGCCGACGCCGCGAGTCGCCGCCGCGCCGACGCCGATCATCATCTACACGTCCGGCACCACCGGCAAACCCAAGGGCGTCGCACTCGACCCGGCGAAGCTTGCCGAACGCGCGCGCGAGGTCGCCGAGTACATGCAGGACATGCAGTCGGCGGGGCTGGCGGGCGCGTCGTCGCGATCGCTGCTGACGATGCCGCTGCATCATGGCGCCGGACCCGCGATCGCGCGCGGATGCCATGCCGTGGGCGGCACGCTGTATCTACTCCGAAAGTTCGCCGCCGAGCGCGCGTTGCAGATCATTTCGGAGCATCGAATCACCACCTGGACGGCGGTGCCGACGATGCTGCTGCGGATGGCCTCGCTTCCGCCCGACGTTCTCGCCCGATACGACGTCTCGTCAATCAAGGCGATCACGGTCGGTGCGGCGCCGGTTTCGTACGCGCTGAAAGAATGGGTCATGTCGTACTTCGGCAGCCATTGCCTGTTCGAAGGTTACGGCGCGACCGAGTTCGGGATGGTCACTGTGATGCCGCCGGAGATGCAGCGAACGAAGCCGGGCTCGTGCGGGCGGCTGTACAAGCACGTGCGCGTGCGAATCGTCGACGAGAGCGGCGCCGAATTGCCGCGCGGAGCGACCGGCGAAATATTGGTCAAGACGCCGCTCGCGATCGATCGCTACCTGAATCGCGATCCGCTCGGCCCCGACACTTACGACGCCGACGGATTTTTTCGCAGCGGCGACATGGGCTACCTCGACGAGGACGGCTACCTCTACATCACCGATCGCAAGAAAGACATGATCATTGCGGGCGGCGTCAACATTTACCCGGCGGAAATCGAGGCGGCGCTGGTCAAGCATCCGAAAATTCGCGACGCCGCGGTGTTCGGCATTCCAGATCCCGAGTTCGGCGAGCAGGTGAAGGCGATTTGCGAGCCGGTGCCTGGCGCGTCGATCACGGCGGCGGAAATCATCGAGTTCGCGGCGGCCGAGCTCGCACCGTACAAACGCCCGCGCTCGATCGAATTCGTCGAGGAGCTGCCGCGCAATCCGACCGGCAAAGTGCTGAAGAACGAGCTGCGCGCGCCGTACTGGGAAGGCGCGGGTCGCAAGATCTGAGTCTCGCGCGCGGCATCAGGAGGCTAAGTTGGCAACCGATATTCTTGATCTGAAAGGGCGCGTCGCGCTCGTAACCGGCGCAGGACAGGGCGTCGGCCGCGCAGTCGCGCTGCATTTCGCGTCGCACAACGCGGGCGCGGTGGTGGTCAATGACTTCAAGCTCGACCGCGCGGAACAAGTCGCGGCCGAAGCGGAAAAGCTCGGCGGCAAGGCGATCGCGCTGCAATGCGACGTGACGGACTTTGCCGGCGTCAGCGCGATGTTCGACAAGGCGCGGCAGGC
>DASQHV010000505.1:0-5446 GCA_035631915.1 Candidatus Acidiferrales bacterium
ACACCAAAGTTGCGGGCGTGAAGGTCTCGACCGCGCACTTTATCGACGGCAAGCGCGTCGAATCGAAACGGACTTTCCCGAACTGCTCGCCGATCGACGGCAAGCATCTGGCGGACGTGTCGGCGGGCGGCGCCGATAAAGTTGACGCGGCGGTCGCTGCCGCACGGCGCGCGTTTCCCAAGTGGGCGGCGCTCGGTCCCGAAGGGCGGCATCCGATTCTGAAACGCTTCGCGCAGGCGATTCTCGACCACGGCAAGGAGATCGCCGCCGTCGAAACCGAGGACAACGGTTCGCTGCTGATCGGCAACGCGATGCGCGTGGTGCCGCGCGCCGCGCTCAACATCCAGTTCTTCGCCGACCGCGCGCTGCGCCTCAACGACGAGACGATCGACTCGCCCGAAGTAGTCAATCACGTGCGCTACGATCCCGCCGGCGTCGCCGCGCTGATCACGCCGTGGAACGGGCCGTTCATGTTGACGACCTGGAAAGTTGGTCCGTGCCTGGCCGCGGGCGACACCGCGGTGGTCAAACCGCCGGAGTGGGCGCCGCTGACGTGCTCGATGATGTGCGATCTCGCGGCAGAAGCCGGCTTGCCGCCGGGAGTGTTGAACGTCGTTCAGGGAATCGGCGAGGAAGCGGGCGCGGCGCTGGCGGCGCATCCGGACATCGATCGGCTGAGCTTCACCGGCTCGACCGACACGGCGAAGCTGATCGGCGCGTCGACGGCGCGATCGATAACTGCGACGTCGATGGAGTTGGGCGGAAAATCGCCGTTCATCGTATGCGACGACGCCGACTTGAACGCGGCGGCGCAAACCGCCGCCGGTCAATACATGAACGCGGGCCAGGTGTGTCTTGCGGGCACGCGAATCCTGGTGGATGCGAAAGTCGCCGACGAGTTTCAAGCGAAGTTTCGCGCCGCCGTGTCGCAGGTGACGGTGGGCGACCCGCGCGAGAAGACCACTCGCGTCGGCCCGCTTATCACGCCCGAGCATTACAAGCGGGTCGAGGGGTTTGTCGAACGCGCGCTCAAGGCCGGCGTCAAGCCAATCTGGGGCGGGCATCGCCACAGCGCGGGCGAGCTTTACTTCGAGCCGACGCTGCTCGAGGGCGTCGCGCAGGAAATGGAGATCGTGCAGAAGGAAGTCTTCGGCCCGGTGCTGACCTGGCAAACCTATCGTGACGAGGACGAGTTGATCCGGCTCGCCAACGGCACCGACTACGGGCTCGCGGCGACGATTTTCAGCCGCAACGAGGAGCACGCGATGCGCATCGCGCGCCAGGTCGTCGCCGGCACGGTGTGGGTCAACTGCTTCTTCGTGCGCGAGCTGGCGGCGCCGTTCGGTGGCAGCCGCAATTCGGGAATCGGGCGCGAGGGCGGCAACTGGAGCTTCGACTTCTACTGCGACGTCAAAAATATCGCGGCACTGAAGGGCTCGTTCGCATAGCCGAGCGCGCGCGCGATTCAGTCGGCAAGCGGAATCCTGGCAGTTTCCTTCAGGCTCAGCGTGAAGATGAGCGAGACCAGCGCCGCGAGCATCAGGTAGAGCGGCGGGATCATCTCGTTGTCGGTCTTGTCGATCAGGTAGGTCGCGACCAGCGGCGCGGTTCCGCCCAGCAGCGCCATCGTGAGGTTGTGCGCCAAGCCGACGCCGGTGCATCGCACGTTGGCGGGAAAAGCCTCGGCTGCGGCGGCGGGCGAGGCGCCGTCGAACAATCCAATCATCAGCGCGAAACCGACCTGGCCAAACAGCGGCACGCTGAAGCGCGGATGCCACATCAGATCGAACAGCGGCATCGAGAACAGGATGATTCCGCACGCGGCGGCGATCAGCAGCGGTTTGCGGCCGACGCGATCGGAAAGCGCGCCGGATAGCGGCAGCATGATCATCGCGGCCGCCATCCCGATGGTGTTGATCGCGAGCGCGCGGCTCTTGGCGATGCCGACGATCTCGGTCAGGTAGGTCGCCGTGTAGACGAACATCAGGTAGAAGCCGACGGCGTCGAGCACTTTGAAGCCGGCGACCTGCAGCACGCGGCGCCATTGCGCGCGCAACACCTGGAGCATCGGCGGCGGTGCGACGCGCGGCAGATTGGAGGCGTGCTGAAGTTCGCGGCGGATGAAGTAGCCGGCCACGCCGATCGTGATCCCGGCCAGGAACGGCAGCCGCCAGCCCCACGCGTGCAGCGCAGCGATCGGCATGCTGTAGGCTACCAGCGTACCGACCGCCGACCCGAGCATCACGCCCGCGAACGCGCCCGAGGTGCCGAACGCGCCCATCAAGCCGCGCCGCGTATTGGGGCATCCTTCGATCATGAAAATAACCGAGGTGGTGTATTCGCCGCCGACGGAAAGGCCCTGGATGAGGCGCAGCACGACCATCAGGATCGACGCGGTCACGCCGATCCGGCTGTAGGTGGGCAGCAGGCCGATAAGAAATGTCGGCACCGCCATCGCGACCACCGAGAGCGTGAGCGCGCGCGAGCGGCCGTAACGATCGCCGATATGACCGAACAGCAGAGCGCCGACCGGACGCATCAGGAAGCCGGCGGCGAACACGCCGAATGCGTCGATCAGCGAAGTGGCGCGGCTGTGCGAAGGGAAGAAGTTCTCGCCGATCGCGTAGGCGAAGAATCCGTAGATCGAAAAGTCGTACCACTCGAGGATGTTGCCGGCCATGCCCGCGATTGCGAGGCGGCGCTGCGAAGGAACGGCGAGCTGTTCGGGCACGGAAAATCTCCCCAAAAGAGTGAAATTCGTGCCGGAGAGTAGCATTCATCAAACACCACTATGCAAGCGCCGACGCCAAAAAATGTGATTTAGCGTTTGGTGTTTCGACGCGGAATTGCTACAAGCAGTCAAGATTGTTTGCCGTCGAGTGATCGCAAGAAGTTGTCGGCGGCATCTGGGGGAATCGCTCATGTCTCGTGCGGAAATCAGGGTTTCGATCATATCGATGGTGACGATGCTCGCGCTGAGCATTGCCGGGCCGGCGTTCGCGCAAGGCTTCCCGGGCGGAGTGCACGAGGCCTTCGGCTCGCGCTTCCACGCGGCGCCGCATACCAGCACGATTCCGCCGTTTCAGCCGAATCGCACGGACATCATCGGCAGGTGGAACGAGATCACGATCGATGCCAGCGGTCTGGATCACACGCCGGTCGCCCCCGGCGATACGCGCGTCTTCGGCGAACAGTTCGGACCGACGCGGGCGAGCCGCGCGGTTGCGATCGTTCAGATTGCGGTGTTCGACGCGGTGAACGCGATCGTCGGCGGCTACCACAGCTACACCGGGATTACGCCGGTACACGTCGCATGCAGCATCGACGCCGCAGTGGCGCAGGCCGCGCACGACACGCTGGTCGCGATGTTTCCGTCGCAAACGGCGACCTTTGACACGTTCCTCGCGCAGGATCTGAGCAGGATAAAACCCAACGGGACGCCGAAGACCCGCGGAATCAATCTCGGAAAGAGTGCTGCCGCGGCGATCCTGGCTCTCAGAGCCAACGACGGGTCGGCAATTCCTGAACCGAAGATCGGCGTCGGCTTCTTCACCAGCAACGATCCAGGCAAATGGCGGAAGGATCCGATCGGCAACAGCCCGTTGGCGTTGGGCGCGTTCTGGGGCGAGGTCACGCCGTTCGCGATGCAATCGTCCGACCAGTTCCGTGTGCCGCCGCCGCCGGCGCTGACGAGCCCCGAATACACGGCCGCGTACGACGACGTAAAGGCCATCGGCGGCGACGGGAACGTCACGCCGTCCACGCGGACGACGGATCAGACCGACATCGGAATTTTCTGGGCCTACGACGGGACGCCGAGTCTCTGCGCACCTCCGCGGCTGTACAATCAGATCCTGCTGCATCTAGCGGACCAGCTGGGCACCAGCAAAAATGTCGAGCAATTTGCGCGGCTGTTGGCGGTCGCTAACGTGGCGATGGCCGACGCGGGAATCGCGATCTGGGAGTCGAAGTACTTCTACCAGTACTGGCGGCCCATCACCGGCATCCGCGAGTCCGATCCCGGCACCGGACCGAGTATGCTGGGCGACGGTAACCCCGATACCGCGGGCGATACCGGATGGATGCCGCTGGGCGCGCCCGCCAGCAACCTGGCGGGGCCGAATTTCACGCCGCCATTTCCGTCGTATCCATCGGGTCATGGTGGATTCGGTGGCGCGCTGTTCGAGACGCTGAGGCTCTTTTACGGCACCGACAACATCTCGTTCACGATCGTGTCGGACGAACTCAACGGCGTGACCAAGGACCACAACGGCAACATCCGCCCACTGCTGCCGCGCAGCTACACGTCATTCTCGCAGGCGATGGAAGAGAACGGACAAAGCCGAATCTACCTGGGCATTCACTGGTCGTTCGACAAGACGGAGGCTATCGCGCAGGGGAAAAACGTGGCGGACTACGTGTTCGCGCACGCGTTCACGCCGGTGCATTGAACGAAGCGCGTCGCGATCACGGCGTGAGGTGATCGGGGCGCGAGCCGAAGCGATCGATCGCATACGGGCCGACGACGAATGCGCCCGGCCCGCAGAACCATCCGTCGGGCGCGGCAATGACGTGAAACGAGTTGGACTGGCCGTCGCCCCAGCGTAGTTCGAGAGTTGCGCCGGCAAAGTCATCCGCCGGCGCAGCGAGCGCGAGCGTGCCCAACGTGGCGACCGCTTCGGGAGCCACCGAGCCCGAGAGCGTCCCCGACGCAATGACATCGCCGGCGTCACCGAACGGCGCCACGACCATCGCACGGGGCGTCGGGCGCGACCACACGTAGCGCGCGTTCACTTCCTCATCGACGCCGATAACCAGCGAGCGCTCGGTCCTCCGCAGCCGCCATTCCACGTCAAGCCTCACCGGCGCGCGCGTCTCGTTGATGCCGACGATCGGAAATTCGAGCGGCGCGCGCGGCGCAACGACGGTCTGCGGTAAAGACGTCGCGACCAGCACCGGACGCGACGCGGCCTGCAATGCGGCGTAGGTGGCCTTGGGTTGTCGATCGACGTCGAGCAATCCGCCCCCGGCCCATCCCCACCAATCGACGAAGAAATGCCAGCGTATCGCCATGAACGGCGCGCCGCGATTCATGCGCATCCACTCGGTCTGATACTTCGCCAGGAACGCACCGTAGGCTTCGGTCGCGCGCTGCCATGCCTCGAACGACGGGTAACGCTCAGGCAGTCCAGCGTAGCTCATCGGCGAGGGGCCGAACGACAGGCGCGACAGCCAGTTGCGCATCTGGTAGTCGTCGGGCGGCCAGCCCAGCTCGTTCCATCGCCATGACTGCGGACCGAGAGTCCAGAATCCGTACTCGCTGACGAACCATGAGCGGCGCTTGCGGACGCCGTAAACGTTTCCGCCGGAGAGCGAGCCGTCGTACAGGTGCAAGTCGTCGCCGATTCCGGATGCGCGATGGACGTGGCGCATCGACTCGACCTTG
>DASQHV010000506.1:0-11286 GCA_035631915.1 Candidatus Acidiferrales bacterium
AGGCCGCCGCCGACGCTGAACGGGATGAAGATTTCACGCGCGACGGCACGCACGACGTCCAGCATGATGCCGCGGCGCTCATTGGACGCCGTGATGTCGTAAAACACGATCTCGTCCGCGCCCTCCTGGTAGTAGTAACGCGCCATCGCAACCGGATCGCCCACGTCGACGTTCTTCAGAAACTGCACGCCCTTGGTCACTTTGCCGTCGCGCACGTCCAGGCACGGAATGATTCGCTTCGCCAGCATCGTCAGAATTTCAACCGGCAAAAGTTGTCGAGCAGCTTGAGCCCCGCGGCGCCGCTCTTTTCGAGGTGGAACTGCGTCGCGAGCACGTTGCCACGCGCGATCGCCGCGGTGAACGGCACGCCGTAGTCGCTGGTCGCGATCGTCGCGGACGCGTCGTCGGGAATCGGGTAGTACGAATTCACGAAATAGAAGTGCGTGTTGTCGGGCACCCCGGCGAAAACCGGATGCGCGCGCGACTGGCGCACGCGATTCCACCCGATTTGCGGAACCTTGAGCGGGCGTCCGTCAATCGAGCGCGGGTAGCGAGTGACGCGGCCTGCGACGATGCCGAGGCATTCGGCATTGTCCTCCTCGCTACGGTCGAGCAGGACCTGGATTCCGATGCAGATGCCGAGAAACGGCTTGCCGGCGCGCGCGACGTCGTTGCGCAGCACGTCGACCAGCCCCAGCGCGCGCAGATTCTCCATCGTGGCGCCCGCCGCGCCGACGCCCGGAAGAATCACGCGGTCCGCGGCGACGATACGCTCGGCGCGATCGGTTATCTCGCACTCGTGGCCGAGATATTCGAGCGCACGCTTGACGCTGGCTAGGTTGCCCGCCTTGTAATCGACGATTGCGATCATGCCCGGATTTCCGAGCCAACGATCATAGCGCGGGCCGCATCGCCACTAAAGCAGGCGCGGCGATGGATTCGTCTGCGCTTTCGGCGGGTCAGATTTCGGCGCGGATGTCTTCGCTGTCGGAGAGCACGCGCACCTTGACGTGACGCTCATCCGAGTCGTCGCCGAGCGATCCCCAGTGCATCGCGAAGTTCTCCAGCTGGGTGTCCGGCTTGAACCGCGCCGACACGCCCATCACGACTTCATCGACATTCAGCAGATACGCCATCCGCGCGATCGCGTAGACCTGGTCGTTCGACACCACCACCAGCGGCGTCACCGCGCGGCCGTGGTCCTCGCACACCTTGACCACCTTGCTGAACAGCTTCCCTTCGGAACTACTGAAGATTTGCGCACCGTCGCTCGAGGCCAGGCCCTTCTCCGTGCGCACGGTTAGCGCGACGATCTCGGCGTCGTCGCGCTCGGAAAGGTAGCGGTGCAGATGCGCCAGGTTGTTCGGATCGCGAATCGCCAGCAGCCGCTTCTGCGTCGCGAACAGACCCAGCCGAATCGGATCGACCTGCTCCTCCTCGACCAGCTCGAGATTGAACTTCTCGGGCTCCTCGCCGTACGCGTGTTCGGCCTGGCCGTTGATCTTCTCCGAAATCACGAAGATCAAAAAAAGCCCGAGCGTGAAGCCGACGCCGGATATTGTCGCGACCTGTTTGGTGAGCAGGTTGATCAGCGCGGTCGCCAACAGAACTATGAACGTCAGCGCCAGTCCGAGCGGAAAGTCCTGGCCGCCCGGGCGGAAGAACTTGAGGTTGAGCGGCATCCGCCACAAGCGGTGATACTTTTCCTTGTAACGCAGGATCAGCACCGACAAGGTCTTGAAGACGAAGCTCCAGATGACGCCGAATGCGTAGGCCTCGCCCAGCACATACATGTCGCCGCGCGACAACACGATGGTGGAGATCTGAAGAATCGAGACCAGGTTCACGATGCGATGATTGGTGCCGTACTTCTTGTGCGGGTGCCGGAACCAGTCGAGCAGCACGCCGTCCTCGGCGACGCGGGTCAGCACGCCGGTCGAGCCGACGATCGCGGTGTTGACGGCGCCCGCCAGAATCAGAAATCCGACGAAGACCACGAACACGCGCAGCGCGAGGCGCGCCCACAGAGGCCCCACCATGAACATCGCCAACCCGCCGATCAGGTTCCCGCTGTATTCCGACATCCGTACGCTGTCCGGAATGATCATCACGGCAAAGAACGAGATCAGCGAGGTCAGCAGCAGGCTATAAATGAAAATGACCAGCCCGGTGCGGAGCAGGTTCTTGAGCTTGGGCGCTTCGATTTCGCGGTTGATTTGCGCCAGCGACTCCTCGCCCGACATCGCGAGGATCGAATGGCCGAATGCGATCAGGATTCCAATCGCGCCGATTGTGCGCGCGGCCGGAAGATGCGCGAGCCAGCCGAGCGACGCGTCGGTGAAGTGAAGTTCGAGCGGCGGCAGATGCGCGCCGCGCACGCCGATAGTCAGCGCGCACCATCCGATCATCAGCACGGCCATCACCGTCGTGACCTGCATGATGCGCATCGCCTTGCCGCTGGATTCCTCGATGCCGAGAATGTTCTGATGCCAGAAATAAACCGTCACCGCGATCGCGAAGAGCGCAGCCGTGAGGTCAGGCGGCAGAACGGTCCCAACGTGAGCGAGCTTGAGCAGTTCGTTGATCAGGCCGACCAGGTATTGGCCCGCGGAGACTCCGCTGATCGGACCGGTCAGAATGTAGTCGAACATCAGGGCCGACACGGAAATTTTCGCCAGCGTCGAGCCCATCGCCTCTTTCACGACCCGATAGACGCCGCCGCGCGTGAACATCGAACACGACTCGACGTAAACAGCGCGCACCGCGTACGAGAAAAGCATCACCGCCAGAATGAAATACGGCGCCGAGCGGCCGCACGCTTCCTCGACGATGCCGCCGATGTAGTAGGCCGTCGAGGCCAGGTCGCAGAGCACGATCGCCGACGCCCGCCAGAACGAAATAAAGGCGAGCATCCCGGTCGTTACGACAATTGCTTTGGTCTGTTTTCCGAAGGTCGCCCGCGGCTGTATCCGCTCGGCGCTGCTGACTTTGGGACTGGCGGACAAGTAAGATCCTCCCGGACAAACCTCGGCACTGCCGGCGATTGCCCAGCCTTCCAAAGTGCAAGATGCAGACCGCATTGATTTCGCTTGATAGACGCCCTGTTTGTCGACCGTACCGTGCGAGGCGCAACGGCCGTGCTCATGCCGCTTCGTGCAACTTGCAATAGCCGGGTGTCAGAGAACGCTCTTGATGCTTTGCGGGCAATTGAGCACTAGAATGGAATTCATGCACTGCGCAGGATGCCCGTGTCCAACATTCTAGTCGTCGACGACGACCGCAATATCCGCCGCGTGCTGGCGGCCAGCCTCGAATCGGCGAGCCATCACGTGACCGTGGCCGAAAGCGCAGAGCGCGCGCTTGAACTGTTCCCGCAGGTGCAACCCGCGTTGGTCGTGACCGATGTGCGGATGTCAGGAATGGGCGGGCTCAAGCTGCTCGAGTCGATCAAGCAGCTGAATCCCGCGATGCCGGTCGTGATGATGACAGCGTACGGCTCGATTCCCGACGCGGTCGAGGCGATGCGCCAGGGCGCCTACGACTACGTCACCAAGCCGTTCACCGCCGAGCATATCCGCCGCGTGATTACGCGCGCGCTCGAATTGCAGGAGCTCCGCGCCGAGAACCGGGAGCTGCGCGAGAAAATCGAAACCCTGACGGAGCCCGAACCATTTCTGACCCACAGCTCTCTCACGCGCAAACTGGCCGAGACCGCGGCGCAGGTCGCCGACAGCGACGCGACCGCGCTCATCACCGGCGAGAGCGGTACCGGCAAGAGCATGCTCGCGTCGTATATTCATCGGCTCAGCCCGCGCAAGAACGGGCCGTTCGTGCAGGTGGCCTGCACCACGCTCAGCGAGCACCTGCTCGAAAGCGAGTTGTTCGGCCACGTGCGCGGCTCGTTCACCGGCGCGATCAAGGACAAACCGGGCCGCCTGGAAGCGGCCGAGGGCGGGACCGTGCTGCTCGACGAGATCGGCGACCTGACGCCGGTGGTGCAGTCGAAGCTGTTGCGATTTTTGCAGGAGCGCACATTCGAGCGCGTCGGCGGCTCCCAGACCATCAAGGTGGATGCACGCATCATCGCAGCCACCAATCAGCATCTCGAGCAGTTGGTCAAGGAGAAACGCTTTCGCGAGGATTTGTACTATCGCCTGAACGTTATCGAGCTGCAGGTGCCCGCGCTGCGCGATCGCCCCGGCGAGATTCTGAAGCTCGCCGAGCATTTTGCGGCGCAAGCCGCCCTGACTCATCACAAGCCCGCGCGCAGTCTTGCGTCCGAGGCGCGCGAGGCGCTGCTGTCGTATTCATGGCCGGGGAATATCCGCGAACTCAGAAACGTGATGGAACGCGCGGTCATCCTGAGTCGCGGCGAGATGATCGACCTCAGCGACCTGCCGGACAAAATTCTCGCAACGCCGGGCAAGCTCGATCACAGCATCACCCTCGAGCAAATGGAGCGCAGACATATCGAGGTCGTGCTCGAACAGGCGATGACGCTGGAGGAAGCGGCCGACATGTTGGGGATCAACGTCGCGACGCTCTGGCGCAAGCGGCGTCGCTACGGCCTGGAGTGAGCGCGCGTCGTCCTTGGCGCACAGAAAACCCTTGACGCGATTCCCGCCTTGATGAAACTGTCGGCTGCACAAAATCGAAGGAACCTGAACCATGCCCAAAATCGCACTCGCCTGCACCATACTTCCGGACAGCCCGCCGGCGCGACTAATCGAATGGTCGCGCACCGCGGAGGACGCGGGATTTTCCGGCGTCTTCATGACCGAGGCGAATAACGATTCACTGGCCTGCTCGCTCGCGCTCGGACTCCACACCAAACGCATCACGCTTGGCACCGCGATCACGAATATCTATCTGCGCCATCCGATTCTGCTCGCCAATGAAGCAGCCGCGGTCCAGGAATTTACCGGCGGACGATTCATCCTGGGTCTCGGCACAGGCCATCGTGAAGGCAACTCGGCGTTGGGAATCGAGATGGGCGAGCCGCTCAAGAAGATGCGCGAAACCGTGGCGGCGTTGCGCGCGGCGCTCGACGGCGGAAAGACCGGACCCCGCGTCGGTAAGAAGCTGCCGCTGTATCTTGCGGGCGTGTCGCGCCCGATGGTCAAGCTGGCCGGCGAAATCGGCGACGGCGTGATCTTCAATTTCTTCCCGCCCGCGCGGGTCAAGGAGGCGCTCGGCGAGTTGGCGGAGGGCGCGCACAAGGCCGGGCGCGATCCAAAACAGTTCGAAGCGACGCTCTTCGCCACCGCGTTCATCTCCGACGACCTGGAGGCGGCGCGGCGTCCTGCGCGCAAGCTGCTATCGCGCTACGGGGCGCTCAGGTTCTACGGCAACATGATGGCGCATTCAGGATTCGAGCGGGAAATCACGGCGATTCGGGCCGCCGGCCGCGACGCCGACGCGGCAATCAAAGCAGTCAGCAACGAATTGATCGACGCGACTCTGCTCGTTGGCTCCGAGGCGCGGATTCGCGAGCGCCTGCAGGAACTGTGCGCACCGGGAATCGGCACCGCCATCGTATTCACCAATCCCGTGAACGAAGATCGCAACGCCGCCGTGTTGCGCACGATTCGCGCGCTGAAGCAGTAGAGACCCCGCGCGCGAACAATCTGCCGGGCGCGCTACGGCATCGTCTGCGGATCGACCGTGCCGCGGGCCAGCGCGACACGATCGAAGAAGCGATGGATCCGCCGCGCGTTCACTCCCAGGTCGCCGGTGCCGTCGCGCGACTTCGAACGCATCTCGATCAGGCTTTCGCCGTCCGGCGTGGGGCGAATCTCGATCACAACGTCGTCGGCAAAGTGGAACAGATTGGAAGTCGCAACGGCCTCCAGCGTATTCTTGGCCGGATCCGAGTACGTGATTTTCCAGGTCGGCACGCCCTGCGCGACTTCCGTAACGCGCGCGAACGCCGCAGCCGGCTCCAGCTTTTCCTTCAGCGGCGCGATTATCCCGTAGCCGGCCTGCTGCGTGGCGGCGTACTTGGCCTTGTCGTACTTCATGTCGCGATCGGGCGGATGCTGCAACTTTTGCGCGAAGACGAACTCGGGAGGATTCTCGGTGTCGGTTGTGATGTCGTTGATCGGTGGGTACTTGGAGCTGCGGACGATCGTCAAGATGATCGGTACGGTTACGATCAGGCAGAGTCCCGTGCCGACCAGCGCTCGCGTGCGGCCGGCGCGAGTCTCGGGCTTGCGGGTCGTGAAGATCGCGACCAGCCCGATTACGATGCCGATCAGGCCGAGAAAAAATCCGAGCACGTAGACTACGAAGCCCGAGAGCGGCGCGACCACGTAAAAGTGCGCGGCGAGCATCCCCACCATGAACAGCGCGAACGCCAGCAATCCGTCCAGATATGCGAGTCGTGCCGGAAGCATGTTTCTTCCCCTTCGGTGATGCGCGGCCTATCCGCGCCTATTTCCTGACTCCGCGAACGACAAACTGGGGCAGCACGAACACGAACGTGCCGGCGGCGATCGCGGCGCTGATATCCGACAGCCATTGCTCAACCTCGGCGGCAGCAATCTTGCCGGAGTCGAGCGCATAGCGCGCGAAACTCGCCTTCAGCATCGGCAGCGATCGGCCGACAGTGTCGGCGCCCGCAAAAATCTCCACCTTCACCTGGTCGAGACCGGCGCCGCGAAACAGCCGGTTCAACTGGCGCCCGATCTGGGGCTCATGAATCGCGATTGACTTCGACGCACTCAGTATCCGTTCGCTTCTCTCGCGCGCCGCTGCCCCCAGCTCGAGCGCAATCATGTCCCAGTCGCTGTCCGCCGCCACTACCACTCCTCCGGGCGATGTCACGCGCGCCATTTCCGCGACAGTATCGGCCGCGGAATCAACGTACTCAAGCACGTTTTTGCACCACACCCGATCGAACGAACCGTCGGGGAAGGGCAGCGGCGGAAATGCGCTGTGCACAAACGTAGCCGGCAGTTTTGCGTCTTGAGCGCGCTTCGTCGAGCGCGCGACGAACTCGGCATTGATATCCACGCCCGTCACCTTGCCCGCCGGTCCGACGCGACGCGCAATCTCCAGCGTCGTGTGGCCGGGGCCCGATCCGACGTCGAGCACGCTGAGACCCGGCTTTAGATCGAGCGGGCGGAGCAGCGGCTCCAGCGCCGGATGAAACGCAAGTATCTGGTCGTAGGCGCTGTGGCGCCCGGAATCGATCTCGACCCAATGCTGTTTGTAGTACGGCTCTGTCATGGCTGCCGTGTCGAGGGTTATCGCAAGTCAGGCGCGATTACAAAGCGGCCGGCGTGCGCGCGGAAATCAGACCAGGCGCAGGTCCTTCATCGCCAGGCGCAAGCGCTCCGCCGCTGCCGCCGTCATCGGAACCAGCGGCATCCGCAACTCGTTCGCACACTTCCCCATAAAAGCCAGCGCCTGCTTGATCGGAATCGGATTGGTCTCGACGAACAGCGTGCGAATCAACGGCAGCAGCTGGTAGTGCAGCTCGCGCGCCTTGGCGAAATTTCCCGCGCCGCACGCCGCCGCCAGATCGTGCATCGCGCGCGGCACCGCGTTGCTGCACGTCGAAATTACTCCCTTCGCGCCGAGCGACATCAGCGGCAACGTCAGCGCGTCGTCGCCGGAGAGGATAGTCAAGCGATCGCCGCACAGCCTCAGGATGTCCGACGTCTGATCCATCGACCCCGACGCCTCCTTGACGCCGACGATATTCTTGACCTCGGCGAGCCGCGCGAACGTTTCGGGCGCGATATTGGACGCGGTGCGCCCCGGGATGTTGTACACCAGGATCGGAAGGTCGACGCTCTGCGCGATGCTTTTGTAGTGGCGGAAGATTCCGTCCTGGGTGGGCTTGTTGTAGTAGGGCGAAATCAGCAGCGCGCCGTCGGCGCCCATCTCGCGCGCGGCCGCAGTCAGCCGAATCGCCTCGGCCGTCGCGTTCGATCCGGTGCCCGCGATCACCGGCACCCGCTTGCGCGTCTGCTCGATCGTAATCTTGATCACGCTGTCGTGCTCGGCGTGGGTGAGCGTGGCGGATTCGCCGGTCGAGCCGCACGGCACCAGCCCGTCGATGCCCGATTGGATCTGCCATTCGATCAACTCGCGCAATGCGGGCGCGTCGACGGCGCCGTCGCGAAACGGCGTGATTAGAGCTGTAAGTGCACCTTCGAACATCGTCTGAAGCCTCCCCCGCTCTATTTTGTGACCGGTACCAGCTCGTTCACGCCGAGTTCGACGGCGCCGCGAAAGACCTCAACCGCGTTGCCGGTCATGAACACGTGATTGGCGTCGGGGCCGCTTTCGCGCCATTCGATTTCCAGGTTTCCGCCGCGCAGCTCCACCGTCGCGCGACGCTCGGCGTGATTCGTCAGCACCGCGGCGACCAGCGCCGCGCACGCGCCGGTGCCGCAAGCCCAGGTCTCGCCCGAGCCGCGCTCCCATACGCGCATTTTCAGACGATGGCGCGAGATGGGCAGAATGAATTCGGTGTTGACGCGCTTGGGGAAAAACGGATGGTGCTCGAACTTCCGTCCCAGCTCGGCAAAATCGAGATCCGCGAGCTTGAACACCGTTTCGTCGCCGACGAACACCACGCAGTGCGGATTGCCCATCGAGACCGCCGTGATCGATTCGTGCTCGCTGGCGACCTGCAGCGGGTAGTCGACGATTCGCCCGCTCGCGCCGACCGGGATATCGCGCCCCTCCAGGATCGGCTCGCCCATGTCCACCGTCGCGCTGACGACGCGCCGGCCATCCAGCTTCAGCTCGACGGTCCTCAACCCCGCGTCGGTCTCGACCACCATCGGGTTCGCCAGCACGAGCCCGCGTTCGTACGCCAGCCGCGCCAGGCATCGGATGCCGTTGCCGCACATGTCGCCGCGGCTGCCATCGGCGTTGTACATCTCCATCGCGATGTCGGCGTTGTGCGACGGCGCGAGCAGAATCAACCCGTCGCCGCCGATGCCGAAATGGCGGTCCGAAAGTCTGATCGACAGCGCCGCGGGATCGGCGGGACGCGCCCGCGTTGCGACCACGTAGATGTAGTCGTTGCCGCAGCCGTGCATCTTGGTGAATTCGAGCGTCGCCATCGCGATTCTATGCGGTCTTGAGCGTAACGATATGCTCGCCGCGGATCAGGTCCTCGAAACTTTCGCGCTCGCGAATCACGTGCGCCTCGGCGCCGTCGACCAGAATTTCCGGCGCGCGCGGGCGGCTGTTGTAGTTGGACGACATCACAAACCCGTACGCGCCGGCGCTCATCACCGCCAGCAGATCGCCCGCGGACGGCTCCGGCATCTCGCGCTCGCGCGCAAAAAAATCTCCGCTCTCGCATACCGGTCCGACCACGTCCGCAGTCACCGTTTTCCCGGGCTTGCGCCGATCGACGGCCAAAATTTCGTGATAGGCCTCGTACAGCACCGGGCGAATCAGATCGTTCATCGCGCCGTCGATCACGACGAACCGCTTCACGTCGGTCTCCTTGTTGTACAGCACGCGTGTGACCAGCACCCCCGCGTTACCGACCATCACGCGCCCCGGCTCGATGACAATCTTCAGGCCGAGCCCGCGAATTGGCTCCAGCAGCGCGGCTGCGTATGCCGACGGCGGCGGCGGCTGCTCCTGGTACGGAATTCCCAGGCCGCCGCCAAGGTCGAGATACTTGAGCGCGATGCCGGCGCCGCGCAATCGCCCGACGATCGCGGCGACCTTGTTTCCCGCCTCCGCAAACGGCGCCATCTCGGTGATCTGCGAGCCGATATGCGTGCTGAGTCCGACAATCTCCAGATTTTTCTGCGCGCGCGCATCAGCGTAATACTCATCCACTTGCGAGAGCGGCACGCCGAATTTGCTGTCACGGTGACCGGTTGAAATATGCGGATGCGTCCCCGGGTCGAGGTCCGGATTTACCCGCAGACTGACCGGCGCGCGCCGCTTCATTTTGCCCGCGACCTCGGCCACGCGCTGAAGTTCCGGCCGCGATTCGACGTTGATCATGAGGATGCCGGCTTCCAGAGCCGCCGCGATCTCTTCGTCGGTCTTGCCGACGCCCGAGAAAACGATCTTGCGCGGGTCCGCTCCGACCTCCAGGCAGCGCATCAGCTCGCCGCCCGAGACGATATCGAAGCCCGCTCCCAGCGAGGAAAACAATTTCAGGATGCTCAGATTCGAGAGCGCCTTCATCGCGTAGCAGACCAGGTGGTCAGTGCCGGCGAACGCCTCGTCGAAGACCCGGAAATGACGCCGCAGCGTGCGCGCGCTGTAAACGTAAAACGGCGTGCCGAATCGATGCGCGAGCTCGGCCAGCGGCACCTCCTCGGCGCACAACTGATCGTTGCGATATTCGAAGTAGTTCATGTCGTCCCGGCTGTGTGCGGTGGCGGCTTCAGCCTCCGAGGGTGAAGCCTGCTTTTATCACAGCGCGGCACGACGAATAAACGGACGCGCGGCAAACGCGTCGCGCACCGTGTCACGCTAGGGCAGCGGAGTCGGCGTCGGCAGCATGAAATCCTCGGGCCGCGGCGGCGGCGGTGGGATCTGGCGGACCACCGTAACCGTGTTCGAGGGCTCGCTCGTGTAACCGTCGCTCGTGTTCGACAGCACTTCGTAGCGATAGGTCTTCCCCAATTCAGTCGCCTTGTCCACGTAGGTGAATGTGCGCTGGACCTGGAACCGTTGCTGATCGGTCACTGGGATGTCGCCGATTTTGTGATACGGTCCGTCGGCTTCGGAACGCGAGACGGTGAATCCCGCCAGGTCGCGCATCTTGTCGCCGCCCGCGTAAGTGTCCGGCCTACCCCAGGTCAGTCTGATTCCATTCTTCGCCGTCGCGGCCTCGAGGTCGGAAATTTTCTCCGGCCGCGCAGCCTCGGGCGGTATCGGCATCGACTTCACGCCGCATCCCAGCCACGCAACACTAGCCAGCGCCGCACAAATCAATAGGTGGAAAAACGATTTCGAACTGAACGTCATACCTTGATCTCTCGCGCGAAACTCACCTGCAGCCAAGCTCCTTGAGGCGCAGTTCGACTTCGGCAGGTGCTGGTCCGCCCGTGCCGACCCGGCGCGCCACCGAGGTCTCAGCGCGCAACATCGCGATCGCATCGGGACCGAACGCGCGCGAGTGGCGCCGCAAATCGGCGACGCTCAATTCCTCGAGCGTCTTCCCCGCCGCCGCAGTCTCGCGCACGATCGCCCCGACAATTTCGTGCGCCTGGCGAAACGCGACGCCGCGTCCAACGAGATGCTCGGCCAGGTCGGTTGCGAGCGCAAAGCCGCCCGCTGCCCCGCGCA
>DASQHV010000507.1:0-2795 GCA_035631915.1 Candidatus Acidiferrales bacterium
CGAGATCCGAACAGTGCTGCCTTCCTTTCCGAATATGTGATGGCTTCCATTGATCCGGCGCAGTATCCATCCGCGGCGTTCAAGTATCTTGATGAACGCCTTGCCGGTGAGAGGTTTCATACTACGATTTCGAGCACGCGATCCTTCTTGTTCGATTTCGGAGATTCCACATCGACCGACAGACAGCCCTCGACGGCCTCGTAGATATTCTTCAGCAATTCCTCGAACGTTTCGCCTTGAGTGGCGCACCCGGGAATCGCGGGCACCTCCGCCCAGAATCCACCTTCCTCGGCCTCGTGAACTACAACCTTAATTTTCATGCCTTCCTCACTTCGCCCGTGATCGATTCATCCGCCCAGCTTGCGCGCGACGTCCTTCGCGAAGTACGTCAGGATCAAATCCGCGCCCGCCCGCTTGATCGACGTGAGCACCTCCAGCGTCGCGCGCCCCTCGTCGATCCATCCGTTGATTCCCGCGGCGCGAATCATCGCGTACTCGCCCGACACGTTGTACGCCGCCACTGGCACGTTGAATTCGTGCTTGACGCGCCAGATCAAGTCCAGGTACGGCAGCGCCGGCTTGACCATCACGATATCCGCGCCCTCCTCCAGGTCGAGCGCAACTTCGCGCATCGCCTCGTCGCCGTTGGGCGGATCCATCTGATACGACCGCCGATCGCCGAACTGCGGCGCGGATTCGGCAGCCTCGCGAAAGGGGCCGTAAAACGCCGACGCAAACTTCGCCGAGTACGCCATGATCGCGACGTGGCTGAATCCGTTCGCGTCGAGCGCGCGCCGAATCGCGCCGACCCGCCCGTCCATCATGTCCGACGGCGCGACGATATCCGCACCCGCGCGCGCGTGCGAAAGCGCCTCGCGCACGAGCAACTCCAGCGTCGCATCGTTGTCGACGTCGTTGCCCGCGACCACGCCGCAATGCCCGTGGTCGGTGTACTCGCACAAGCAGACGTCCGTGATCACCGCCAGGCCGGGCACGCGCTCCTTGATCTCGCGAATCGCGCGCTGCACTTCGCCGTCGTCGCTCCAGGCCGCGCTGCCTTGCGCGTCTTTCTTGGATGGGATCCCGAACAGGATCACCGCCGGCACGCCCGCGGCCCACGTTTCGCGCGCCTCCGCCACCGCGACGTCCACCGACATCTGCGCCACTCCCGGCATCGACTCGACCGCGCGCCGCACGCCGCGCCCGGGACACACGAACATCGGCAGGATCAGGTCGTCGGGCGCGAGCACCGTCTCGCGCACCATCCGCCGAATCGTTTACGTGCGCCTAAGCCGCCGCGGCCGCGTGATTGGAAATGCCATCGTAGTCAACCTCGTCGATGCGCAACGATTATATAGCTCCGCGTGCCCTCAAGATGCCCCCGCGGGCGCGCGCCGTCGAGCCCTTTCGCAATACCTGCGAATCGCATCCGTCAGTGCGGGAATCGTGTACTCGGCCGGCCGCACGACCACCTTGAAGCCAAGGCCCCGCGCAGTCTCCGCCGTGATCGGCCCAATCGCCGCGGCCTTGAGACCGTGACTCGCGCGCCCCACCAGCGCGCTGAAATTGGTCACCGTACTTGAACTGGTAAATGTCACCAGGTCGATTCGTCTAAGCGCGATCAGCTCGCGAATTCGCTCGACCTGCGCGCCTTTTGGTTTGACTGATCGATACGCCGGCGCGACTACAACTTCAGAAGCGCCATGCCGTCGCAAAAGTTTCGGCAACGCGTCGCGCGCGACTTCGGCGCGCGGAATCAGGAACCGCTTGCCGCGAATCCGCTTGAGACCGATCGCATCCACGATCGCCTCGGCGCGGTATTCGTCCGGAATCGCCGCGACCTTGAGCGCATAGTCGCGAACTCGCGCCGCGGTGGCCGGTCCGATCGCCGCGATCGACGCGCCGACAAGTTCGCGCACGTCACGTCGGCGCAACTTGAGTCGCTCAAAAAAACTCTCGACGCCATTCGCGCTGGTGAAGATTATCCAGTCGAAGGACTTGAGCCGCGCGATCGCCCGGTCCAGCGTCGCGTAGCTCTTCGGCGGCGCGGTCTCGATCGTCGGAAACTCGATCACGTCGGCGCCGAGACGGCGCAGCGCCGCCGCGAAATCCGCTGCCGCATCGCGCGCACGTGTCACTACAATCGTCCGGCCGAATAGCGGCATCGTCTCGAACCATCTGAGATGCTCGCGCAGACCCGCGCATTCGCCGACCACGATACACGCCGGCGACGCGATTCGCGCACGCGCACATGCGCTGGCCAGCGTCGCAATCGTCCCCGTGACGGTCTTCTGCGCCGCCGTCGTGGCCCATTGAACCGCGGCGCATGGCGTATCGGCGGGTAGCCCCGCCGCGGCCAGCCGCGCCAGCGTCGCGCGCATCCGCGCGCTCGCCATCAGGATCACAAGCGTGCCGCCTGCGCGCGCCGCCCGGCCCAGCTCGTTCCACGGAATCGACGAGCCGCGCGATTTGCGCTCGTCCTCGTGCCCGGTGACAAACGCCACGAACGAGCCGTGCTCGCGATGCGTCAGCGGAATTCCGGCGAACGCCGGCGCCGCCGTCGCGGACGTGACGCCCGGCACGACTTCGAAGCGCACCCGGGCACGCGCCAGCGCTTCGGCTTCCTCGCCGCCGCGGCCAAAAATAAACGGGTCGCCGCCCTTGAGCCGCACCACCACGCGCCCCTTGCGCGCGTGCGCGATCAGCATCGCGTTCAGCTGAGCCTGCTCGATGCTTTTTTGCGAACCGCCCTTCTTGCCGGCGTAGATCAACTCGGCCGAGGGCGGCGCGAGGCG
>DASQHV010000508.1:0-1711 GCA_035631915.1 Candidatus Acidiferrales bacterium
CGAGCACGTACTGGTTCAGAATCGTAAGCGGCACCATCCCTTGAAGCGGGCTCTGGTAGAGGCCGGCGTTGACGACCACCACCAGCTCGAACTCAGGCACGATGAACACCCGCTGCCCGCCGAGTCCGACCGCGGACGCCCCCAGCACCTCGCGCCGATTGACCAGCGAGCGTCCGAGCCAGAACTGGTAGCCGTAAAAGTTGAGCTCGATTGCGCCGATTTGCGGCGAGGTCGAGGTCTCGATCCACTTCGACGATACGATCTGCTTGCCGTTCCAAATCCCGCGCTGCAGCACGAGCTGGCCGATCTTCGCCAGGTCGCGTGGACGCAGGCGCAGACCGGCGGCGGCGCTGGGATTGCCCGCAGCGTACTTGTACCACTCGACGTCGGCGATCCCGAGCGGCTCGAACAGCTGCGTGCGCGCGAGCTCGTCGAGCGGCTTGCCGGTCGCCTTGTGGAGCACCGCGCCGAGCAACTCGGTCGAGCCGGAATTGTAGTTCCAGATTTTCCCGGGCATTGTCGCGATCGGTTGTGAGAGCGCGAAGCGATACGGATCGGGCGACGTGTCCATCGCGATTTCGCTGTTCTCCTTGCTGGTATACGGAACCATGAACTCGTGCCACTCCAGCCCCGACGACATCGTGAGCAAGTCGCGCAGCGTGATGCGGTTCTTGTCGGGCGTGGCGAGGTTCTTGTATTCGGGAAAGAACGACAGCACCGGCGCGTCGACGCTCTTGATCCATCCGCGATCGATCGCGATGCCCATCACCAGGCCGGTGACGCTCTTGCTGACCGAGCGTTCGTCGTGCCGGGTTTCGGCGTTGAACTTGACCTCGCCGGCGGGGCGGCCCAGGTGCTCGTCGGCGCCGGTGAAGTAGCGCTCGAACACCAGCTTGCCGTGGCGCGCGACGACCACGGCGTGCACGTTGTTCTGCTTGTTATCGTCGAGCCACTTCGCTACCGGGCATAGCGCGGCGCTGGAAAGCCCGACGCTCTCGGGCGTCGCCACCGGCCAATTGTCGGGGCCGGCGGCCGGCGCGCCGCATCCGGAGTCCGCCCGCGCGAGAGCCGGCGCCAGGGTGATCGCGAGTAGGGCGAGCAGAGTTTTGAAGCGCATCGCATTCCTCCGAGGACGCGACATAGCGCAAACCGCACAAGAAACGAAAGAGTCGCCCGCGGCTTCTCGTCACACGAACCTGAGCTTCATAGAAAAGAAACCTGCGCGCTCGTGCGTGAGCGCGCAGGTCTTACGGAATGCGATTTACGAGCGCTCAGCTATTCTCGAACAACTTCCCGTTCCACGACCGTTTCGCCAGGTCGATTTCGCCTTCGGAGATCAAAGTGCGGCCATCGGATTGCGGGTGAACGCCAGCCGTGTGCCAGCGATGCTTGCCGCTGCTCTCATAGCTGCCGGAACCGCCCGCCGAGACTTGATTGCCGTCGTCCAGATACGCCTGCGAACACCAGCTCCACGTTCCGCTTTTGCCGCCGATGAACGTTCCAGTGCCGAGAATCGTCCCGAGCCCGGTGCCTGTCCCTTCGCAATTGCCTTGTGTGATCACGCTGCCTGCTGGCCCGGGAGTGATCGTGAGTGAGGTGAACTTCAACGAAAATTCGCCTGCTGACTTTCCTTTCGCCATTTCGAAATCTCCTTCTAGAAACTTTTAGTTCACCCGAGCGTCCCACGGTTGGCAGTCAGTTAGCAAACGAT
>DASQHV010000509.1:0-6736 GCA_035631915.1 Candidatus Acidiferrales bacterium
GAGCGAAACTATCCGATACCGTTGACTAAGCAAAAGCGTCGCGAAGTCAGATCGAAATTCGGGCTCGGAGCGGAGCTGTCGTATTGACTCTTTGACTCACGGTGTTTAATTAGTCGGTTGCCCTTTGATCGATTGAATTGCAAAGTATGCGGGTTCGTCATCTATTGTCGGTCGGCTGCGCAGCGTCGGCGACGGGGTAGCGGGCGGTCTGAATGATCGAGGTTAAGAATCTAACCAAAGTCTACGGCGACTTCGTCGCAGTCAAAGACGTCTCGTTCACGGCCGAAAACGGGTCCATCCTGGGCTTCCTGGGGCCCAACGGCGCCGGCAAGACCACCACCATGCGCATCATCACGGGCTTCATGCCCGCGACTGCAGCCACGGTGGTAATCGACGGGCTCGACATTTTCACACAGTCGCTCGAAGCGCGCCGCAAGATTGGCTACCTGCCGGAAACGCCGCCGCTGTACACCGACATGCGCGTCGAGACTTACCTGCGCTTCGTCGCGAAGCTGCGCGGCGTGCCGCGTGCGAAGGTCGATGCCGCGCTCGATCACGTGCTGGAGGTCTGCGGCCTGACCGACATGTCGCGCCGGATTTGCGGCCAGCTCTCCAAGGGCTATCGACAACGCGTCGGACTGGCGCAGGCGTTGATCCACGATCCGCCAGTGCTGGTGCTCGACGAGCCGACGATCGGCCTCGACCCGCGCCAGATTCACGAGATTCGCGGGCTCATCCACCACCTCGCGGGCAATCGCACGGTGGTGCTGTCGACGCACATCCTGCCCGAGGTATCGCAGATCTGTGACAAGGTCGTGATCATTGCGGACGGCCGCGTCGTGCTTGAGGAATACCTGAAGCAGCTCCCGGCCGGGACCTCGCTCGAAGACATTTTCCTACAGGCGATTACCAAGGAGCGGCACGCCGATGCGACCACCGCGGAGGAAACGCTGGAGGAGGTTGGCGCCGGTCGCAGCTGAGCCGTCCGCGGCGCGGAGATGAAAAACACGATCACCATCGCGGGCAAGGAGCTCGCGGGCTACTTCCTGCAGCCGGTCGCGTACGTCGTGATGACGGTGTTCCTGCTGCTGGGCGGTTTCTTTTTCTTCGCGCTGCTGCGCTACTTCGAAGTGATGCTGACGGCGTATGCGGCGATGCAGAATCCCCAGGTCTTGCAGCGGCTGAATCTCAACGAGAGCGTGATCGAGCCGATGCTGCACAACCTGGCGATCGTGCTGGTCATCCTGGTGCCCGCGATCACGATGCGCAGCTTTGCCGAGGAGAAGCGCACTGGCACCTACGAGCTTCTGCTGACCGCGCCGATCCGCACCGGCGAGATAGTCGCCGGCAAGTTCATCGCCGCCGCCGCGTTCATGCTGATCATGATCGGGCTGGCCGGAATTTTCCCGTTGATACTGGTCGCGTTCGGCAATCCGGAAGTCGGCGTGATGTTTGCCGGCTACCTGGGCCTGGCGTTTCTGGCGGTGTCGTTTGTTTCGATCGGCCTGTTCACCAGCTCGCTGACGCAGAATCAGATCATCTCGGCGATCAGCTGCTTCGGCGCGCTGCTGCTGTTGTTCGTTATCTCGTGGCCGGCGCAGGCCGGTGGCACGCACTTCCTGGGCGTGCTGCGATACCTCTCGCTGCCCGAACATTTCTCGCAGATGGTCACCGGGATCATCGACACGCGTGACATCGTGTACTTCCTGAGTCTCATCTTCGTGGCGCTGTTCTTGACCCAACGCTCGGTCGAGTCGGCGCGCTGGCGCTAGGAGAATCGAGGGGCGGATGCGGAGAACGGCGGCGCTATACGGAATCCTGGGCCTGGTTCTGCTCACCTTCGCGGGCGTCGATTACTTCATCACGCGCGGCAGCGGGCTGCAGTTGTTCGTGTGGGTGAACCTGGTCGGCGGCGTATTCGCGATCGTCATCTGGATCACGTCGAGCCGCTCGAACTTGTCGGCCCTGGCAAGCGGCCGCTCGGCGCGTTACGGCGCCAACGCTGTCATCTATTCGATCGCGTACATCGGCGTGCTGGTCGCGATCAACTACCTCTCGTCGCTGCATCACACGCGGCTCGATCTCACAACCGAAAAAGTTTTCAGCCTCTCGAGCCAGTCAGTAAACGTCGTGAAGGGGCTCCAGAAGCCGCTCAAAATGTACGGCTTCTTCCAGGGCGGCGAGAATCCGTCGGCGCGCGAGCTGTACCAGACGTTCGCCTACAACTCGCCCAAGGTCAGCTACGAGCTGATCGATCCCGACAAGCATCCCGAGACCGCGGAGCGCTACAAAGTCAGCACGATGGGCACGACTCATCTGCAGTACGGCGGCGAGGAAGGCGAGGGCCTCAACGTTTCCGAGCTGAACGAGGAGGCGCTGACCAACGCGATCGTGAAGGTCACCAAGAAAACCAAAAAGGTGATCGATTTCCTGGACGGCCACGGGGAAGCGGATATCGACGACTCCCAAAGCCAGGACGGCTTCGGAGCGATCAAGAAAGACCTCGAGGGCGAAGGCTACGAGGTGCGCAAACTGGTGCTCGCGCAGATGCCCAAGGTGCCGGACGACACCAACCTGGTAATCATCGCGGGGCCGATCAAGCCGATCGGCGCGCATGAGATCGATCAGCTGAACGACTACCTCAAGCGCGGCGGACGCATCATCGCGATGTTCCAGCCGCCGCGTCCCGATCAACCGATCGACGAGACTGCGATGACCAAGCTGGTTGGCGATTGGGGCGTCAAGGTCGGCAACGATATCGTCGTCGACCAGGTCGTCCGCCTGTTCGAGGGCCCGGCGCTGGGGCTCAATCCGCTGGTGCAAACCTACGCCGAGCATCCGGTGACCAAGGGCTTCAAGCAGCGCACGGTTTTCCCGATGTCGCGATCGCTGAACGCCGTTGCCGACCTCAAGCCGGGCCTGATTGTTACCCCGCTGGCCAAGACCAGCGACACCTCGTGGGCGGAAATCGATCTGGTGACGCTGTTCGGCAAGTCCAAGGCGCAGCTCGACGACAAGGACACGCGCGGGCCAATCGCAGTGGTCGAGGCTGTGGAAGCCAACCTCGAGCAGCTCGGCCAGGGCAAGGGCGAGGCGCGGCTGGTAATTTTTGGAACGACCGATTTTGCCGACAATCAGTACATCGCAAGTTTTTTCAATCGCGATTTTTTCATCAACAGCGCCGACTGGCTGACCGGCGAAGAGAACTCGATTTCGATCCGGCCGCGCTCGATTCGCGCGTCGCGCTTCCGCCTGACCACCGCGCAGTTTTCGATCGTGTTCGCGTTCGCCGTGTTGCTGCTGCCGGAGATGCTGCTGATTGCCGGGATCGTAGTCTGGTGGGAACGCCGCAACTGACGCGCGACCCGCCCGCTTGAACTCCGATGCGTCCTCGCAACACCATCATAGCGCTGATCCTGTTGCTGATCGTGGGCGGTTACGCGTTCATCATCGGGGTTTACTCCAAGAGCGAAAAGAGCGGCACGCTGCTCGAGATCAAAGCCGACGACATCGCGAAGATCGAACTCCGCTACCAGGATCGCGACCTCGTGATCGAGCGCGACAAGGGCGGTCCGTGGCGGCTCGTAAAGCCAATCGGCGGCGAGGCCGACCGGTTTCAGTCCAACAACCTTGCGCGCGCCATCTCGGATTGCAGAATCGAGCGGACCGTCGATGAGAAGCCGACCAGCCTCGCGGAGTACGGACTCGACAAGCCGCAGACGATCGTAACGGTCACCACTTTCGACAAGAAAACCCACCCGAGCATCGCGGTCGGCAGAAATAGCCCGATTGGCTTCTATTCGTACATCCGCTTCACCGACAAGCCCGCGGTGATGCTGACCGAGTCGGTATTCCGCTCGGGCATGAACAAGACGGTCAACGATCTGCGCAACCGCGAGTTGATGTCGTTCAAGATGGACGACGTGCAAAAGTTGATTGTGAGCCGCGACAACGGCCCGCCGGTCGAGATCGAACGCGACGGCGACAACTGGAAAATAGTCAAGCCGACCGCCTACGCCGCCGACGACACCAAGGTGCGCAGCGCACTCAGCACGCTGATCAACGCCAAGGCCTCGGACTTCATCAACGACACGCCCGCCAGCGTCACGCAGTACGGACTCGAAAAGCCGCACGTCAGCGCGACGGTGGTGCTGAAGAACGGCGAGCAGCAATCGTTGCTGTTCGGCTACAAGCAGACCGAGGCGGGCAAGGGCGGAATCTACGTTCGTCGCGGTGAGCGGACGCCGGTCTACGCGGCGCCCGAATATGTGATGAGCGCGCTCGACGCGTCGCCGCTGGATTTTCGCGACAAGACCATCCTGAGCGTCGATCCCGCGGCGGTGGATTCAATCAAGGTGAAAACCACCGACAGCGAGTTCACGCTGAAGCGCGCGGCGGGCGGAAAATGGGAGGTCGTGACCGGCGGCAACACCGCCGAGGGCGACGTTCCGGTCGTCGAGCGGATGCTCAGCCAGCTGCGAAATTTCAAGGGCACGTCGATCGTCGCAGACCCGATGCCCAGCGCGCAGCCCTTCGGACTGGACAATCCGTCGCTGCAAATCACGCTGCTCGGCAAGGACGGCAAGAGTCTGGGCAGCGTGAAGCTCGCGAAGATCACGGTCACGCAATCCGCGCCGCCGATTGGCGGCGAGCCGAGGGGACCGCGCAGCGAGTACTATGCGGAGTCGAGCGCGTCCAAGGCGGTGTTTGCGCTCAGCGATTTCAGCTTCACGCAGCTCAACAAACCCGCCGCGCTGTATATGGCGAAGGCGCCGCCCGCCCCAGCCCCGGCGCCCGCGTCTGCTGCCTCGCCGAAGTAGCGTACTCGGATCAGCTTTCCGCGATTACGTGCGCAATCGCCTGGGTGGCGGTGTGGGTGATGCTCAGGTGGAAGCGCGCGATTTGCTTGCGCCGCGCGAACGCGGCCGCTTTGCCCGAAAGCGCGATCGTCGGCGCATGCCCGCGCTCGCGCACGACTTCGATCTCGCTCCAGCCGACGTTGCGATTCCATCCCGTGCCCATCGCCTTCATCGTCGCTTCCTTGGCCGCAAAACGCGCGGCATAGCTCTGGAAGCGGGGCCGTCCGCGCGATTCGCAGTACTTGACCTCGCCCGGCGTGTACACGCGCGCGCGAAAACGCTCGCCGGTCGCGGGCCGGGTGAGCGCGCGCTCGATACGGTCAACCTCGATAACGTCGATTCCGGTGCCCGCAATTTGCGCCATCGTCTTACCGCAGCTGAGTATTAGCTGCGCCGCAATCCAATTCAATTCCAACTTTTTCGCGTGCGCTTGCGACCGGTTGAGCCGCAATTCTATTCTGAGTTTCAGCCTGCGAATGTCCGGAGGATCCGATGGCGAAGCTTGCGATTACGATCAACAAGACCAGATGCATCGGCAGCGGCGACTGCGTGGAAACCGCACCTGCTGTCTTTCAGCTCGACGCGGACGGCAAGTCCGAAGTCATCAGCGCGACCGGCGCGTCCGACGCCGCAATCGTTTCCGCGGCGCGGTCCTGCCCCGTCAAGGCAATCACCGTGGTGGACGAGGACGCGGGCACGCAACTCTTCCCCCCGCCAAAGAAGTAGCGGCGCGCGCTCGCGAAGAGCATGGCGCTGCGGAAACGTCGCGAGGGCGAACTCGCAATCGAACAGACGCGCGACATCGCGCGAGTGCGCGAGATCCTGTCGGGCGGTGGCATGATCGCCGAGGGTGTCGAGTGGCCGGCCGCGTGCTACCTGCTCGCATTCCTTGGCGACGAAGTCGTGGGCGTAGTCGGAGTCGAGCCCAGATTGGACGCTGCGCTGATTCGCTCGCTGTACGTGGTCGAGTCGATGCGCTCGCGCGGAATCGGTGCAGCGCTCGTCGCGGCGGCGCGCAAGGCCGCTCACACGCGGGGCGCGCGCCATCTCTATCTGTTCAGCACCGGCGCCGGCGATTTCTTTGCACGACTCGGCTTCGAGCCGGTCGCCGTTGCCGACCTGGTCACAGCGCTGCGCGGAGTTCCGCAGGTCGAGTACTATCGCGCCCGCCCCGATGAACTCGCGCGCGAGGCCGCGTTCCATCTTGATATTTCCAACGACGGTATCGTTCGGCGTTAGAGAGTCGTCGCCCTGAGTTCGGCCAACGCCGTCAGCGCGGCCGCGACCATCACCTCGCCGCTGCCCGACGCGACGCGCGCTGATTCCACTTCGTAGCCGCCTTGCGGATACGCCGCGGCGGTCGGGATGTATCCGATCAAGTCGTTGCAATAGCCGACGACAAACGTGTGCCGGAAATGCGGATTCTGTTTGAGCTCGAGTCCGAATTCGACGAACAGCTCGCCGGGAATTCCGACGAACGCCGCGTCGCCGACTGCGAGCACCGTGATTGCGGCCGTCATCTCGCGCCGCGCGAGGTCGACGCGGCGGTCGCGCCGCTCCTGCTCCTCGGCCGCCTCGAGTGCGCGCAACGCGGCGAGCGATTGTTCGTGATGGTCGCGCAGCCGCTTCAGCTGATAGCCCTCGCCCCCGCGATGGCTGTTGAGCGACGCACGCGTTTGATCGACGCACGCTTGCGCTGTTGCGATTTGATCTGTGCGATCCTTCAACTTGAGCTTCAACGGAATTTTGCGGTAGGCGATCGACGGTTCGGTCATGGCGGATGCGCGCTTCAACGCCTGGAATGATGCGCGGCCCAGCGCCCGGCCGCTTTCCTCTGCGGCGTCGAAACTGCCGCGGCTGCGCGGATCGATATTTCC
>DASQHV010000510.1:0-3334 GCA_035631915.1 Candidatus Acidiferrales bacterium
TCAAACAGTACCGATATGACGCCATAGATTGCGACGATGCTCCAAAACGCCCACGTGCCGTATGGCGGAAACGCCGCCGTCACCCCCGCACCCGCGAGCATCGCGATCACATCGTGCAAGAGTGCGAGTTCCTGCATCTCACACCACAGACTACCCCTAACCCGCCGCGCGGTGAACGCCCCCGCCGAGCGCAGGCCGCCGCCCTACTCTCCCGTCCAGTCGGGCCTTCGCTTCTGCGAAAACGCCAGCGGCCCCTCGATCGCGTCTTTCGATCGGAACAGCTTCGACTGCAACTCGTAGTGCTTCGCGATAGCCGCTTCGGTGGTCATGCCGAGTCCGTTCATGGTGGCCTCTTTCGACGCCTGCACCGAGAGCGGCGAGCATTCCATGATCTCGGCGGCCCACTTCTCGGCGGTCGCGATCAGGTCCTTCAGCGGTACGACCTCGTTTGCGATGCCCCATTTGTGCGCCTCGGCCGCCGTGATGTGCTTGCCGGTGAGCATCATGCCCATCGCGATTTTCAGCGGGATGTGGCGCGGCAGTCGATGCACTCCGCCGGCGGCCGCCATCAAGCCGACCCGCGGCTCTGGCAATCCGAAGCGGGCATGCTCGGCTGCGATGATAATGTCGCATGAGAGCGCAATCTCGAATCCGCCGCCCAGCGCGAATCCGTTCACGGCGGCAATGATCGGCTTGTAGATGTCGTAGCGCGCGGTGATTCCGGCGAAGCCGCCCTTCGAGCGCACACCCTCCATCACCTGCCCGCGATTCTCCGCCGTCCAGCGGAGATCGTTGCCGGCTGAAAACGCCTTGTCGCCGGCGCCGGTCACGATCGCGACCCACATCGCCTTGTCAGCGACGAAGTCGTCCCACACGTTGTCCATCTCGACGTGACACGGCGGATGCAGCGCGTTGAGCCGCTCCGGACGGTTGAACGTGATGTACCCGATGTGCCCTTTCTTCTCGTACTTGACAAATTTCAGATCCATCTCGGCTCCCTTCCTGTTTCTAGTGTTCGTCGAGCAATTCGAAGAACGCGTCGATGCTCTGCATCAGCTGGCGGCGGATTTGTGCGCGCGTGCCTTCGATCAGATGCATCGTTACGCGCCCGTTGCCGCCGTCGGCCAGCCTGACCTGCGCCGGCTCGACGCCCGCCACGTGGCCATGCTCAAATATGCGCATCCCGTAAACCATCGAGCCGCGCTGCGAGGCGCCCTTCACCAGCGTCAGCTTGCGCGCCATCACTGCCTCCCCTCGTGAACTGATCGATCGCTTGCTCTATAGCACAAGAATGCTGAACTGTGACGCGTCCGGCGGCGGCGTCCCGCACCGCGTCGCGTTGACAACCGTGCACGACGCCCACAGAATCGCCCCGTGGCGACAGCTCGCAGGATTGTTCGTTTTGCACAGTGCGCGATGCTCGCGATGCTGCCCGTTGCCCTCGCCGCCGCGGGATGCGGCGTCGCCTACCAGGCCGGCACCCGAATCAAGGCCGCGCGCATGTCCGATACGCTCAAGGAAGGCGAGACCTCGCCCGAGGTCCATCACGCGTGGGGCGAGCCCGACATCCGCACCTACCTGCCCGGCGACACCGAGGTCTGGAGCTATCCGTACAAGCCCAACAACAACGACCTCACCGCCGCCCTGCTCTACACCTCCTCCAAGGACGGCGACGCGGGGACGTTCCTGGATTTGAAGTTTGTCGGCGGCAAACTCGTCTCATGGCAAGAGGCCCAGCACACGATGCCGCTGAAGGGACACACCGGCCTGGGTATCGGGATCGGTGGCGGGCCGATTGGCAACGGCACGCAGCAGGCACCGGGCGCCGTCCACTACTAGTCTTGTCGGCAAGCGGGCGCGCGGCAAATCGTGGTACGCGGCAGCATACTTGCAAGTAGCTTGATCCATCGTGTCTAATTGACTGACGAGGGGCGGGATCCATAAGCGGGACTGAGCGGGTGGCGTTCTCGGCGACCATGATTGTAGAGAATTTTTCGCTGTCGAAAACCGCGCATCGGCGCGTGGGACCAGCCTGATGGCCACCGCCCGCAAGAGTTTCGAAGCCATCCTGCTCGATCGCTCGTGGGTCTCGGCCCAGGACCTGGACAAGGCGCGCCAGCGCAAGAAACCAGGCCAGGATTTGTCCGAGGTGCTGGTCGAGATGGGCGCGCTGGAGCCGCAGCGCTTGGCGCGCGCGCTGGCCCAGGAATACCGCTTCCCCTTCCAGGCGCATATCGACGAGACCTCGCTCGACCCTACGCTGGTCTCGAAGATTCCGATCAACTACGCGAAGAAGAACCGCCTGCTGCCGCTCTCGACCGCCGACGGCTCTGTGACGATTGCGATCGCCGATCCAGCCAACTACGAGCCGCTCGACGATCTGCGGATTCTCTACGGCGCTCAAATCCTCCCCGTAGTTGCGCCGGCAGAGGTGATTGCCGAGGCGATCAATCGCGCCTACGACCAGGCGTCGGCCACTTCCGCCGAAGACCTGATGATCGACCTCGCCGAGGAGCGCCTGGACGTCGTCGCCAGCGAGCTTGCCTCCGAGCCGCTCGACCTGCTCGAGTCCGACGACTCGGCGCCGATCATCAAGCTCGTCAACGGCATCCTGTCGCAGGCGGTCAAGGACCGCGCCAGCGACATTCATATCGAAGTATTCGAACGCGAGCTCGTAGTGCGCTTTCGCGTGGACGGCATGCTGTACGACGTGCTGTCGCCGCCCAAGCGCTTCCAGCCGGCGATCACGTCGCGCGTCAAGGTCATGGCGGGCCTCAATATCGCCGAGAAGCGGCTGCCGCAGGACGGGCGAATCCGGCTCCGAATCGCCGGCCGCGACATCGACCTGCGCGTCTCCTCCATCCCGACCAACTTCGGCGAGCGAATCGTGCTGCGACTGCTCGATCGCGCTCAATCGGCCGTTGACGCCAACCTCGACCATCTTGGATTTTCCGGCGATAACCTGGCGCGGCTCGACCGCCTGATTCGGCAGAGCCACGGAATCATCCTGGCAACGCGACCGACCGGTTCGGGAAAATCGACGACGCTCTACGCGTGCCTGACCCGGATCAATTCGCCCGAAAAGAACATCATCACCATCGAAGACCCGATCGAATACCAGCTGCGCGGCGTCGGCCAGATGCAGGTGAATCCAAAGATCGAGCTGACGTTCGCCAGCGGCTTGCGCTCGATTCTGCGCCAGGATCCGGACGTCATCATGGTCGGCGAAATCCGCGACAGCGAGACCGCCGAGATCGCGATCACCGCCGCCCTGACGGGCCATCTCGTGTTCTCGACCATTCACACCAACGATTCGTTCGGCGCCGTCACGCGG
>DASQHV010000511.1:0-2639 GCA_035631915.1 Candidatus Acidiferrales bacterium
GCCGCCGAAATGGGCGCGCGCGAGACCGCCCCTGATGAAGCAGCCGCCGCGGCACAGGCCGTTATCGATTTGCGGCGCGAAACGCGCGGTGCATAGTCGAGCGAATGAAACTTGATCGCTACTCGCGAGCCGCAGCCCTTAAATCCCGATATGGAACTTGCTAACATCATCGCAGCCTGATGAATTTCAAAGGGCCCATAGCTCAGCCAGGTTCAGAGCTGCCGGCTCATAACCGGCTGGTCCCAGGTTCAAATCCTGGTGGGCCCATCTCATATCGGATCCGGCATCACGGTACGGCCGGCTCCGCTTCCTTGACGAAGCAAAATAAATCAGTGCCATGCACACAACCCAGTGGAGGACGAATTGCGTGAAGAGATAACCCGGCTGATGGACCTTCAGGTCATCGACCGGCAGTTGAACGAGCTCGAGCAATCGCTGAATTCCATCGCGGGGCGGGTCGACCAACTCCGCGAAGAGACTCAGCGCAACCAGGCCGAGCTGGACCGCATCACCGAAGAAGAAAAAACCATCGTCGCCGCGCGCAAAAAGTCCGAGCGCGAACTGGCCGAGGGCGAAGTCAGGATCCGCAACAAGCGGATGCGCCTGACGCTGATTCGCAACGACAAGGAATTGCAGGCGCTGACCCACGAGATCGATTCGCTCAAGGAGACCAATCAGCGGCTGGAGGGTGAGTTGCTCGGATCGCTCGAGGGCGCCGACACGCGCGTCGCGCGGATCAAGGAGCTCACCGAAGCGATTGCCAAGGGCCGCGCCGAGCTGCTGGCGGCGGAGAAGGAAATCGCGGACCAGGTCGAGGAGCTGAAGGCGAACATCGCCAAGCATCGCAAGTCGCGCGAGAAAGTCGCTGAGAACATCGAGTCCAACTTGCTCGCGCGCTACCAGATGATTTTCAGCCGGCGCGCGGGCGTCGCGGTGGCGCTGGCGAAGGGCGGGACCTGCCAGGGATGCCGGATGCGCCTGCCGCCGCAACTGTACAACGAGATTCAGAAGCATCTGCAGATTCACTTCTGCCCGAACTGCCAGCGAATCCTGTACTACGAGGGCTGAGCACCGCTCTCGACGCGCCACGCGATGCCGGCGCGACGCAGCCTGAACACGGCGGGCATCGGTAGCGACTCCCAGAACGAGTAGTCGACGCCCGGCATGATCGCATGCAGCGCCAACGCGATCAGATTGCCGTGACTCGCGAGCGCGACGATTCCCGCCGCGTGCGCGCCGGCGACGTCGTCAAGCACGCGCATCACGCGCGCCTGCGCATCGCGGCTCGTTTCTCCGCCGTGCGGCGCGTAGTCAAAATCCTGCCAGCTGCGCTTCAACTCGTTTTGCCAGTCCGGCAGTTCGACTGGGGATAGCATCCGCTCGCGCAAATCGTCGATAGTTGCGACTTCGATTCCGGTACGCGACGCGAGCGGCTCGATAGTCTGCCGAGCACGCAGATATGGGCTCGTGTAGACGGCATCGAGGCGCGTCGACGCGATCGACTCGGCGAGTCTTTCGGCGTCGCGCATTCCCCTTGCCGTGAGCGGGCGTGTGTATTCGTCGAGGCCGGAAGTCCCGGGCGGGACCGACTCGGCATGACGGATCAACAAAACCGTGAGCGCTGATTTGTGGCCGTCCATATCAGGGGAAATTTAACATCCACGCACCGGCGTTCGGAATCGTGCTACTCTAGATGCGCCGGAGTGAGTCGGGCGGTCGCTTCCCGAAACGGAAGAGGAAAGTCCGGGCTCCACAGGGCAGGGTGACCGCTAACGGCGGCGCGGAGCGATCCGCGGAAAGTGGCACAGAAAATACACCGCCCGAAAGGGTAAGGGTGAAATGGCGGGGTAAGAGCCCACCGGCGCGCGAGCGATCGCGCGCGCATGCCAAACCCCACCCGAAGCAAGACCAAATAGGAGGCTGAGCGGCCCGCTCTTAAGGCCTCGGGTATGGTCGCATGAGCCGGCGAGCAATCGCCGGCCCAGAGGAATGATCGCCGCCCGCAAGGGCACAGAACCCGGCTTACAGACTCACTCCGGCTTTTTCAGTGAACGTGCAGGCCGCCCACGCATGCTGCGGGCAATAATCGAGCGTATTCGACTAACCGATTGCGTCGGTTGCCCCACAGACGCGCGGACTGAGACTGCCTCCTCATACATACTTCTAACAGGCCCGTCAGGGCCGCATCTTCATTTTTTCCGCGGCGTTGCCGACTCCCGACGGGAAGTCTGAAACCTGCGTGAGGTTTCAGTCTCCGTATCTTTTCTCTTCTTTCCTCTCTCGCCGCGCGGATGCGCGCGTTCTCGCCGCCGCCGCTTGCAGCGGCTTCAGGATCGTCGCGCCCGACGTCACGAACTGCGCCACGCGCGCCAGCGCGCTCAAGTCGCGCACGCCTGCGTCGACTTCAGGTGCGAAGGCGAGCGCTATCCCGTGGTGCAATCCGTGCGCGAACGCGGCGACGCGCTCGATTTCGTCCAGGGTGCGCGCGCGATATTCCTCGAAGTGTCGAATCAGGCGCATCGCTCCGTCGGTTGATTCAGCGCCGGCGGAGGAATTCGCGACGCCGTCAAATTCCGAGCGCAACTCGGAGATTTCAGCGAGATGACCCAGCGGATCCGCGGCCGAATCCGCGAGCGCCG
>DASQHV010000512.1:0-4801 GCA_035631915.1 Candidatus Acidiferrales bacterium
GGTGTGGTTAGCTTGATCGGCCGGTGGTAGTATCCCGAATGTCGAATCAAATCCGATGCCGTCAGCCACGTTAGACGAAATTTTTGCCACCCTCCGCGACGGAAACATGGTCGTGATGGTCGCCGAGGAGCGCGAGGACGCCGAAGGCGATCTCGTGATGGCGGCCGAGAAAATCACTCCCGACAACATCAACTTCATGGCGCGCGAGGCGCGCGGCGTGGTCTCCGTGGCGATCGGAGAGAAACGGTTCCGCGAACTGGGAATTCCACTGGCGTCCTCGACCGACGACGGCAACTCGAACGAGCAGGCCGGCGCGTTGATCGACGCCCGCGAGGGCGCCACCACCGGCATCTCCACCGCCGACCGCGCGCGCGTGATTTCCGTGGTCGCCTTCGACGAGTCGCGCAGCGACGATATCGTCATGCCCGGCCACGTGCTGCCGCTGTTGGCGCTGAGCGGCGGCGTGATGATGCGGATGGGCCGCGCCGAAGGCGCCGTCGATTTGGTGCGATGCAGCGGGCTCAGCCCGGTCGCGGCGCTATGCACGATCCTGCGCGACGACGGCGAGGCTGCGCGCCTGCCCGAGTTGCGCAAATTTGCGGCGAAGCACTCGCTCCCGATTTGTTACATCAAGGAACTTGTCGCGCACCGCCTGACCAACGAAGTGCTCGTTCAACGCGTTTCCGAATCGCCCTTCGCGATCGAGGGCGGGATGCTGCAGGCCGTCGTCTTCCGCAACGTGGTCGACGGCCGCGAGCATCTCGCGCTCGTCAAGGGGCAGGTCGGCGGCGGCCGGCCAGCGCTCGTGCGGCTCCATTCGGAGTGCCTGACGGGCGACGTGTTCGCGTCGGCGCGATGCGACTGCGGGGAGCAGCTGGAAGAAGCGCTCGAGCGAATCATGTCGGCCGACGCGGGCGTGGTGATCTACCTCCATCAAGAAGGACGCGGAATCGGGCTCGGCAACAAGATTCGCGCCTACGCGCTGCAGGACATGGGGATGGACACCGTCGAAGCGAACCTGCATCTCGGCTTCGACGAGGACCTCCGCGACTACGGAATCGGCGCGCAAATCCTGCGCGACCTGGGCGTCGGCGAGGTGCAGCTGCTGACCAACAATCCGCACAAGCTCGAGAGCCTGCGTCGTTACGGCGTGAATGTTTCGCGCGTGCCGATCGAGGTCACCCCGCACGCCGGCAATATCGGTTATCTGAAAACCAAGAAAGAAAAACTCGGCCATCTGTTCTCGGAGCTGAAGCTGATTACTTGAGAGTGCGCCGCCCGCCGGCGCGTGCGCTGCCGCGCCCGGGTCCGCTTTATTCCTATGGGACTTAGACATCTGGGGCGTGAGATTGCGCTCAAGGCGCTCTATCGAATCGACATTTGCGGCGGCGCGAGCAACGACGATCTGGCCAACTTCTTCGAGAGTTTTCCGGCCGAGGAGGATGCGCGCAAATTCGCGATGCAACTGCTTGAAGGGGTCCGCGGCGAGCAGCCGAAACTCGACAAGCTGCTCGCCGACGCGCTCGAGCATTGGTCCGTCAAACGGCTGTCGCGAGTCGATCACAACATCATGCGCATCGCGCTCTACGAATTGCTCGAGATGAAAGATATTCCCGCGCGGGTTTCCTTCGACGAGGCGATCGAGCTCGCCAAGTGCTACGGCGACATCGAGTCCGGCCGCTTCGTCAACGGCGTGCTCGACGAAGTTGCCGGCCGCCTGGGGCTCAAGCACAAGGGTGACGACGCTGCGGATTCCAAGAGTGAGTAGGCTTTTCGCACTGGCCGCCGCGACAGTGCTGGGCGTCGCGGGATGCGGCTACCACTTCGCCTCCTCCGGCGACGCGCTGCCGTCGGGCGCGCAGACCATCTACGTCCAGCGCTTCGACAATCGCACGCGCTTCACCGGGCTGAACGACGAGTTCATGCGCTATGTCAAAGACGAGATCGCGATGCATCACCGGCTCAAGGTCGTCGACGATCCCGCCAGCGCCGACCTGGTGCTGACGGGCGAAGTAAAGTACGCCGCCGCCACGCCCGTGAATTTTAACTCAGTGCTGGAACCGACCATTTACAATCAGAACATGTCGGTGTCGGCGGCGCTCAAGGACAACAAGGCCAACAAGGTCATCTGGAGCACCCGCAACGTCAACAACGTGCAGCACGATCCCGTCGTCGGGCAGACGGTCGTCACCACCACGCCAAGCTTTCTGCAGCAGAACTTGCGCGGCGGTGATATCGCCCAGATGCCGGACATCCAGGTCGCGCAGTCGGAGACCTCGGCCACGCGCGACGTGATGATGCAGAAGGTCGCGGCGAATCTTTATTCCGAGATGGCCGAGGGCTTTTAGCGCCGTTGCGGCGCGCCGGGACTCGCTTCGATGCCGGTTGAAAACGCGCTCGCCTTCCTTCGCTCCGCCGGACCGTCACGAAAAATTCCGCCGGTGGTTCTGATATTCGGACCGCACGCATTTCTGCGGGAGTACGTGTTCGATTCGGTCGTTCGTGCGCTGGTCGCGCAGGGCGAGCAGTATCGCGGATTTCAGATCGGCGCCGGCGACGACTACGGCGCCGTGCTGGCGGAATTGCGCGCGCCGGATTTGTTCGCGCCCAGGCGCGCGATCGCGTGCCGGATATTGCGTTCGCGGCGTGAACGAACAGACGACGCCGACGCGGGCGGCGACGCGCGAGCGTCGGGTGCAGGCGGCGGAGAGCCGGCGCTGATCGCCGCGATCGAAGCGGCGCAGGGTCCCGGACACCTCGTGCTGCTCTACGAAAAAGACAACGCACCCGCCAAGGTGCGGCGCGCAGCGGAAAAATCCGCGCTGCTCATCAACTGCATGCGCCCGTTCGACAATCAGATCGAGCAATATGTGAACGCGTTCGCGCATGCGCTCGGCTTGAAGCTTTCCACGCCGGCGCTGGACATGCTGATCGCGCGCCACGGAGCGGATCTCGCCGCCGTCGCCAACGCGCTCGCCAAGGCGACGATCTATGCCGACCCGGGCGTGCCCTTGCAGGCTGCGCAACTGGACGAGCAGGGTGCACGACGGATGCCCGAGGTGTTCGAGCTGGCGGAGAGCCTGGCGCGCGGCCGTGTCTCGTCGGCGCTGGCGCAGTTGGGACGCGCGGTCGCGCTCGGCCGCGACACGTTCGAGATACTTGCGGTCGAGATTATCCCGGTGATGCGCCGGATGATGATCGCGGCGTCGATGCTGGCGTCGAAGAAGAGTCCCGCCGACGTTTCAGCCGCGCTGGGACTGCCGCCGCAGAGCGGGCTTGCGACTCGGGCGGTCGAGGGTGCGCGGCGTTTCGGCCTGCCGCGCGTCGAGCGGGCCTACTGGCGCGCGTGCCAGATGGACGCCGAGTTCAAGAACGGGCTTCTAAAGGAGCGCGAAGGCGCGATCGCAGGCCTGCTGCTCGAGCTGATGGGCGCGCCCGACTGAACGAATCAGGCTTTCTTGCCGAACTTGCGATGCAGGCTGGCCGACAGGCGCGCCACTTTGCGCCGCACGGTATTGCGATGCAACGTGCCGCTGCTGACCGCCTTGTACAGCACCTTGGTGGCCTGCTTGAGCGCCTCGCGCGATTTGGCTTCATCGGCGGTGGCGATCGTTTCCGCCGCGGTCTTGGCCATCGAACGGGCACGGGTTCTGACTACGCGGTTGCGCTCAGCGCGCTTCAAGCTTTGCCGATGACGTTTCTCGGCCGAGGGATGAACTGGGATATGAGGCATAACCAGTCATAAGTAACAGTGCGCGAGACCCGGAGCAATACATTGCGCCGCCGCGAATCACGAGAGCTTCAGCAGACGCGCTTCGCTTCGCGCCAGAGTACATCGACTTCCGCCGGCGTCATCGACTTGAGCACCAGGCCGCGCTCCGCCGCCAGTCGCGCAACGGTGTCGAATCGCGCGACGAACTTGTTGCACGCCGCGCGCAGCGTCTGCTCGGCGTCCCTCCCGATGAAGCGCGGCGCGTTGGCGATCGCGAGCATCATGTCGCCGAATTCTTCCGCGGCCGCCGCGGTATCGCCGCCGTCGAGCGCCTTCTCGACCTCGTCAAGCTCCTCGCGCACCTTTGCCAGCACTTCGCGCACGTTAGCCCAGTCCATTCCGGCGCGACGAGCCTTCTCGCCGAGCTTTTACGCGCGCGTCATCGACGGCAGCCCGCGTCCCACGTGACGCAAACTCTTCGGCGCGTTGGAGTCCTCCGGCGCAAAGGTCTTTTGCGCGCGTTCCTGTTGCTTGATCGTTTCCCAGTTCTCGAGCACCTGCTCTACGCTGTCGACGCGCGTGCCGGCGTAAACGTGCGGATGCCGCCGAACAAGCTTCTCTGCGGCGTCATCGAGCACCTCTGCGATCTTGAACTCTGACTGTTCGGCGAGAATCACGCCGAGATAAAGGCACTGCGCGATCACGTCGCCGAGTTCCTCCGCGATTGCTGCAGGCTGCTCGTGGCGCGCGACGGCGTCGGCGACTTCGTACGCTTCCTCGATCAGATGGCGCGGCGTGTCGGCGAGCTTCTGCTCGCGATCCCACGGACATTTCTCGCGCAGCTCGGTCACTATGGCGAGCAGCCTCGCAAACGCGGTCTCGGATTTCGCATCGGCGCTCATGCAAATCACCCTACCATGCGCGATAATATCGCAGCGATTGTGCACACGGGAAAACGCGATGAAAACTACCAGGATCATCGACATCGGCGTGCCGCTCGACGCCGCTCCCTATCCGCCGTGGAACTACCGCTTCAAGCGCGTCAGCCATGACGAAGGAGCGCGCGCGATGTTGCGCCTGTTCAAGGGG
>DASQHV010000513.1:0-3183 GCA_035631915.1 Candidatus Acidiferrales bacterium
TGAACTTGCCCCAGAAGGTCGTGTTGCCGCACGCGGCGAAGAGAAATTTTCCGTCGGACGCCTCGAACAGGCGGTAGCACGGAATCGGTCCCAGCGGATCCTGCGGCCCGTGGTAGAGCGAGGTCATTTTCTCGTGGCGCAGGATGCCGCCGGTCTGGAGCGAGAAGGCGCCGGCGAGCAGCGACACTTCGAGTTCCTGGCCATCCACCGGATGCGCCAAGCCTCGCGAAAAGATCGCCGCAGCGATCGCCGTCGCGCCCATCACGCCGGCGGAATAACTCGCCGCCGGGAACACCAGCGCGACCGGGTCTCCGCTGCGAGCCCATTGACTGCCCGTGATACCGGCGCGCGCCGCGACCAGGTCGTCGTTGGCGTCGAACTCGGCGTCGGGACCGCGACTCCCCATCGGCGGCATCGCGAGCATGATCGCGCGCGGGTTCACGCCGCGAATCGAAGCGTAGTCCAGGCGAAGATTTTTCGAACGCGAGGGCGTCCAGCCGGTGACGACGACGTCGGCCCATCGCAGTAGTTCCTCGACGCGAGCGCGCGATGCGTCGGCATCGAGCTCGACGTCGAGTTCGAGCACACGCTTGGAGCGGTTGAGGACGTGGAAATGCGGCGTGCCGCGGAGGGCCGATCCCCCGGGCGGCTCCACCTTGATGACGCGGGCGCCGTTCTCCGCCAGCAGCATCGCCGCATACGCCGAGCCCAGGTGAGCGTCGAATTCGACGATCTTGACGGTATCGAGGGCCTTGCTCATCTTAAATTCGAGCTTCACCGAAAAAACCTGCCGAATGCAAACGCCGGCGCGGCAATCCGAGCCGCAAATTCTTGCGGTGGACACCTCGCGTTCATCGTCCCTTAATCTTGACGCCTTAACTTGCGCTCGCCATCCGTAGGGCGGTGAATGGAGACGACTAACCTAGAGGCGAGAGCAAAAAAATGCACAAGCGACGACTGCTCCTGATTCTGCTGACCATCGTGGCACTGACCGGGATTGGCACCACCGGCTCCGCCGACTTGTTGATCAACGGCGCGGGCGCGACATTTCCGTACCCGATCTATTCGAAGTGGTTCGATGTTTACGCGAAGGAAAATCCGGGCATCAAATTCAACTACCAATCGATTGGTTCCGGCGGCGGAATCCGGATGCTCTCGAACCGCACGGTGGACGTCGGCGCCAGCGACGCGCCGTTGACCGATCAGCAACTGTCCGACGCGCCCGGAAAAATCCTGCACTTCCCGTCGGTGATGGGCGCGGTGGTGATGGCCTACAATCTGCCCGGCTTCACCGGCACTTTGCGCCTCACGGGCCCGGTGATCGCGGACATCTTTGCCGGCAAGATCACGAAATGGGATGACGACAAGATCAAGGCGCTGAACACGGCGTCGGCGATCCCGTCCACCGACATCGTCGTATGCCATCGCTCGGACGGCAGCGGCACCTCGTACATCTTTACCGACTACCTGTCGAAGGTGAGCTCGTCGTGGGCGTCGGATCCCGGCAAAGGCACCTCGGTGAAATGGCCGGCGGGTCTCGGCGGCAAGGGCAACGAGGGCGTGACAGCGCTGATTCAGCAGACGCCGGGTGCGATCGGATACGTCGAGCTGATTTACGCGCTCAATAATAAAATTCCGTACGCGGAGATTCAGAACAAGGCCGGCAACTGGGTGCAAGCGAGCCTGGCGGGCGTGACGGCAGCGGCGGCGTCGGCAGCGGGCGGCATGGCGCCGGATTTTCGGGTCTCGATCACCGACGCGCCCGGCGCGGACGCATACCCGATTTCGTCGTTCACCTGGCTGCTGGTTTATCAGAAGCAGACCAACAAGGACGTCGGCGAGCAGATCAAGAAGTTCCTGGTGTGGGCGCTTTCCGACGGACAGAAGTACACCTCGGATCTGAAGTACGCGCCGCTGCCGTCGGAAGTGGTGCAGCGCGAGAACGCGCAGATACAGCAGATACAAGTGCCGTAGCAGTCGACGCGGAGATTAAGATACGGGGCTCGCGCCCCGCACCCCCGGCAGGGGCCAGCCCCTGCACCCGAGGCAGGAAAAAAATAGGATGCGGCCGCAGCGGCCTGTTAGAACTTCAGGCGCGAAGAGTGTTTCTCCCTCGCCCGCTCTGTTGCGGGAGAGGTCGCCGATTGCTGAGCATCGCGAAGCCATCGGCGGGTGAGGGTGCCTTCGCCGGATGCGGCCGCAACGCCGGCGTTAGAACTCCCACCCCTTCCGTCATCCTGAGCGAGCGCCGCGCGAGTCGAAGGACCTGCGCGCAGCGACGCAACGTTCGCATCGTGTCATTCTAGGGCGGAGTCTGCGAAGCGAAGAATCCCGGCGCGCGATCCTCCGCGCGTTCTGCGGCCGTCCCATGTGACAAGACTGGCGCTCGCGCGCAGGCGCGTCGATCCAGCGTTACGCCGAAGTCGCGCGCGCGGTGCCGCCGTTGGTGTGGCGCGTGGTAAGATCACGGCCGCCGTGGCCGACAAGGTTATCTACCTGCGCGAGAAGCCGGCCTCTGCCGCCGACGAGCGCAACTTCAAGATCAAGTACGCCGAGCTGCTGAACGCTGCGCAGCTCGACGCGGTGACCCATCGCGACGGCCCGCTGCTGGTGATCGCGGGCGCGGGCTCGGGCAAGACGCGGGCGCTGATCTATCGCGTCGCGCGGCTGATCGAGAGCGGCGTGCCGCCCGGATCGATCCTGCTGCTGACGTTCACGCGTCGCGCGGCCAACGAAATGCTGCAGCGGGCGGAGCGGCTGGTCGGCGATCGCGCCGGGCACGTGGCGGGCGGCACGTTTCATTCGTTCGCCAATCTCGTGCTGCGTCGCCACGGCGCGCCGATCGGCCTCAAGCCCAACTTCACGATCCTGGATCGCGCCGACATGGAGGACGTGGTCAACCTGCTGCGCTCGCGGATGGGGCTCGCGTCGCGCGAGCGCCGGTTTCCGAAGAAGAGCACGATTGCCGAGGCGATCAGCATGGCGCGCAACAAGCGCCGCCCGCTGGAAGAGGAAATCGAGATCGACTTTCCGCACTTGGGAGAGCATCAGGCGGAGCTGCTCGAGCTCGAAAAAAAATACGAGGCCTACAAGCGCGAGCGCGGCCTGCTCGACTACGACGACCTGCTGTACCGGCTGGCCGAACTGCTCGAGCATCACGACGAAGTGCGCCGCCGGCTTTCG
>DASQHV010000514.1:0-5702 GCA_035631915.1 Candidatus Acidiferrales bacterium
ACATCTTGGCTTCCGATGAAAACGCGCCCGACTATCCAGCTATCGCCGGGCAGAGACCTTCTTTGCGATGCGCCTGCGCCGACGCGGCGCCACCGAGCTCAGCTTCTTCGATCGAATCTGATTCTGCGCGTTCACATAGGCGCGCAATACAGAATGCATCCGCGACAAGTGGCCGCGGCCGCGGCGCTTGAACCAGTCCAGCACTTCGCGATCGACACGCATCGAGACCGGAACCTTGCGCTGCGGCGTCAAGAGCTCCGCAGTGCGGAACCATTCCTCGTCGAGCAGCGGCGCCGCGTCGGGATCCGAGGCGATCGCTGCTTCAATCTCGCGGTCGGTGAGTGCGTGAACCCGCTTCCAATCGGTTTGGTCCGGCAGCGGAAGCTCAGAAAGGGAAACGCGCACGATACGCCTTGCGCTCATTTTTGTGGGCCCTCCGTGCCGAAATTACGCGTCGGATGCTGCCGCGCTTCGCATAGACAAGAGTTATTTCGGTGCCATGAGCCAGTCCGGTTGCGATCATGCGAACTTCGCGGTAGTTGCGGCGCTCGTCCCGGCGTTCCAACACGTGACCGAGAAAAATACTGACCGCCACCCGAAAATCGATTCCGTGCTTTGCGAGATTCGAAAGCCTCTTCCTCTCGTCCCACTCGAAATCCATCAATCACTGTATATACAAATTGTATTGTACGCAAGCGCGCGCCGCCCGCGTCGCTCGAATCAAATGGCCTCTTGCGATTGCCGTTCGTCCACGTCGATCTCCTACGGACGCTCGTTGCCGTAGTCCCATGAAATCGTGCGCTCGGGCTTGAAGCTCGCGACGATCACCTTCTGTCCCTTCAGCGGTTTCGCGTAAGCCTTGCCGCTCTTCTTGCCCAGGTACGCGACGGCCATCCGCTCCAGGCGCTTGTCGTCGGTTTTTTCCTCCAGCGTCGCGCGTCCCTTCACCACTACCGACTTGTACGGCGCCTTCTTGGTATCGACCACCAGCGTGACGCGCGGATCGCGCACCAGGCACTTGTATTTGTAGGCCTCGGCGCCGGTGTGGAACACAATTGTGCCGTCGTCGTACTCGAACCAGGTCGGCACCGCGTGCGGCGCGCCGTCGGGCGCGGTCACCGCGACCACCGCAACGATCGGTTTCTTGAGCAGCTTTTCGATTGCTTTCTTTTTCATCGGCATGTGGACGAGGTCTCCTGAGTTGCGCTACTTCGTGCGGCGCACCAGTTCTTGGTGATTTGGAGCGGAGGTCGTCGGAGTCGAACAGTCACGAAGCGGCGTTTCGACTAACGGCCCGCGAATTTTGGTTTGCGCTTTTCGCGGAACGCGCGCGTGCCCTCTCTCACGTCCTCGGACGGATTCGTGATCATCACGTTCAGCGCCGCGTCTTCGAGCGCGTTCTCCAGCGTCATTTCGCGCTGCTTGTACATCATCCGCTTCGCGAGCCTTATCGCCAGCGGCGGACCGTCGGCCAGCCGACGCGCAAAATCGTTGACCCGCGCGTCGAGCTCCGCGTGCGGCACCACTTCGGTGACCAGGCCGAGCTCGAACGCGGTCTTCGCGTCGTAAACTTCGGACAGGAGCGTCATCTTCAGCGCGCGATCCAGGCCCATGAAGCGCGGGAACAGATACGCACCACCCTCGTCGCAGAGCAGCGCGAACTTGAGCGCCGTGTCGCCCAGCCGCGCCTGATCAGACGCGATTCGAAAGTCGCAAGACAGCGCCAGCGTCAGGCCGCCGGCCACGGCGGCGCCGTTGATTGCCGCAATCGTAGGTTTGTCAAATCGATGCAGCGACAGGACCAGCTGATGGAACCCCTCGCGCATCTCGAGCATGTGCCCCATCGGATGCCCGTGGAAGCGCGAGCGGCTCTCGGGCGCGCCGCTGATGTCGCCGCCGGCGCAAAATGCGCGCCCGCTGCCTGTAAATATCAGCACGCGGATCGCGTCGTCCTGGCGCGCCAGGTCGATCGCCGCGCACAAGTCCTTCACCATCGTTTCGTTGTAGCCGTTCATCCGCTCGGCGCGGTTGATGGTGATCTTCGCGAAGCCGTCGCGCGCATCGTAGATGATCGTCTTGAAGTCCATCGCGCAACCTCCCGTGATTTTTCTAGGCGCCCTTGAACGTCGGGGGACGCTTTTCCAGGAACGCTTTGACGGCCTCGCGATGGTCCTCGGTGCGGCCGGTCATCGTCTGCCCCCACGCCTCGCGATCGAGCAGCTCGCTGAACTCATGCGTGACTGCGGCGTTGAGATTCGCCTTCATGTACGAGTACGCAACCGTCGGCCCGTTGGCGATTCGCGACGCGAGCGCGTGCACTTCGTCACGGAACGACGCCGCCGGCACCACGCGATTCACCAGGCCGATCCGAAGCGCTTCGTCGGCGCCGATTATGTCGGCCAGGAAGTACAGCTCGCGCGCCTTCGCCGAGCCGACCAGCCGCGTCAGCGACCAGGTGCCGCCGTAGTCGCCCGAGAATCCCACCTTGGCGAACGCCGTGCCCAGCCGCGCCGCGTCCGACGCGATCCTTATATCGCACGCCATCGCGACGCTGAGTCCCGCGCCCGCGGCCGGTCCGTTGACCGCGGCGATCGTCACCTTCGGCATCTCGTGCAGCATCAGCGAGGCCTCTTCGCCGCGCCTGAGCCCCGCGACGCGCTCCTCGATCGACGGCGCCGGCCCGCCGCCGCCCTCGTTCCGATCGCGCATCGCCGTGATATCTCCGCCCGCGCAAAACCCGCGCCCCGCACCGGTCACGACCACCGCACCAACCTCGGGGTTCGTCGCCGCGCGGGTCAACTGATCGACCAGCCCGCCCATCATCTCGGCGCTCATCGCATTGAGCTTGTCGGGCCGGTTCAGCGTGAGGTAGAGCACGCGGTCCTTTAGTTCGGTGAGCAAGTCCGCCATCTGATGCCTCCAAAAATCGGGTTCGACTCCCGTACTACTTCAGGTCGGCCAATCTGTCGAGGGCGGATGCGACCGCTTGCGTGCCGTCCAGGTCGTGGCCGAGCGCCGTCGCCGTGTTGAACATCGAGGCCATCAGCGCAAGCCCCGGCAGCACTACGCCGGCGTCGCGCGCAGCGTCGGTGACAAGCCGCAAGTCCTTGCGAATCAGCTTGATAAAAAACCCGGGACGGAAATCGCCGGCGACGATCTTCGGTCCCAGATTCGCGAGTTGCCACGAGCCCGCCGCACCGGCGCCGATCGCCTCGAGCACTCGCGACGCGTCCAGTCCTCCAGCCCGCGCAAACTTGATTGCCTCGGCCGCAGCCTCCAGCGTCACGGCCACCGCGATCTGATTGGCGAGCTTCGTCATCTGGCCCGCGCCCGCCGGCCCCATGTGCGTCATGCGACGTCCGAGATGCTCGAAGAGCGGCGTCGCGCGCGCGAACGCCGCCGCGTCGCCGCCAGCCATGATCGTGAGCGTGCCCTCTCGTGCCCCGACGTCGCCGCCCGAGACCGGCGCGTCGAGGTACGCGACGCCAAGCGCCCCCAGACGCGCCGCGATCTTGCGCTCCGCCGCCGGAGAGATCGTGCTCATGTCGATCACAAGCTGACCCGCGGTTAGCGACGGCTCGATTCGCGCGAGCACCGCCTCGACGTCCGGCGTATCCGGCAGCATGATGAAAACGACCTCCGCGCCCGACACGCACGCAGCAGGTTCGCTGGCAAAAATCGCGCCGTCGGCGACGAGCGCGCGCGCTTTTTCCGGGGTGCGATTGAAAACTCGCACGCGATGGCCCGCGCGAAGCAACCGCCGCGCCATCGGCGCGCCCATTATCCCGGTCCCGATCCATGCGATTTCCATACGCTCACCTCAGCGCCGTCGCCGTGATCGCTCTCGTCTTCGCGCCAAAAGTTCTACCAGGCCGCCGCGGCCGCATCTTTGTCCTTTGTTTTTTTCCTCCCCCGGGTGCAGGGCTGGGCCCTGCCGGGGGTGCGGGGCGCGAGCCCCGCGTCTCGATTCCGCGCTCAGCCCGGCTTCAGAGCGCGCCACGAGAAGCCTGCGGGCGATGTGGCGGTGACCAGTGCGACTGGTATCCAGAGCGTGAAGATGAACCCGAGCATCGGCAGGTGCCAAATCCAGAACAGCCCGTAGACAAGAAAGGCGGCCAGCAGCGCCGCGTGCAGCATCGCGCCCGCCTCGCCGACACCGGTTTCGATTCGCGAGTATAGTTTCGAAACAAGCATCCCCTGCCCAAGGCAGTGCCACGTGCCGTAAAAGCGGCATCGCCGGCAGATGCTTATGCTGGCCTCGTACCAGAGCGCGCCGACGAGCACGACCCCGAGCATCGCGGGGGCGACCCCGCCCCGCTCGCCGGCGATCATTATCGCAAGAACCGTGAAGAGCATTAGCCCGCCGAGTCCGACCACGCGGAACATCAGCGGGGTCTGCAGCAGGTAGAGGAACGGCTCGAAGGGTCCCGGATTGAATCGCATAACAGGTGCGAACAATGTACTCGCCAGCCTAACGAGCGCAAGGCTGCGCCCCGCGCGTTTTCGAGGCTGTGAAATTCTCGCGTTCCGCGCTAAATCTGGCACGCATCTATGCTCGAGCGCGCACAGCAGATCATCGACGCCGGTATCGAGCGCGGCCTGCACATCGGCGGGCAGCTCTACGTCTCGCGCGACGGCAAAACCGTCGCCGACCTCGCGTTCGGCCTCGCGCGCGAAGGCGTCGCGATGACCCCCGACACCATCATGCTCTGGATGTCCTCGACCAAGCCGATCACTCCGATCGCAATTGCGCAGATGTGGGAGCGCGGCAAACTCTCGCTCGACGATCGCGTCGAGCAGCACATCCCCGGCTTCGGCGCGAAGGGCAAAAGCGCGATCACGATTCGCCACGTGCTGACGCATACCGCGGGCTTTCGTGCGGCGGTCGGTCCGTGGACTGCGGATCCGTGGGATAAGATCATCGCGAATATCTGCGACGCCGAACTCGAACCCGGATGGGTAGTCGGCCGGACGTCGGGCTACCACGTCGCGTCGGGATGGTACATCCTCGGCGAGATCGTCCGTCGCCTCGACCCCGAGCATCGCCCCTACAGCCGCTACCTGCGCGAGGAAGTTCTCGAGCCGCTCGGCATGCGCGACACCTTTGTCGGGATGCCGACCGAGCGATGGCGCGAGTACGGCGACGAGCGCATCGCGCCGATGCATTTCGCGGCGACCTTCAAGCGCCCGCAGCCGCATCGCTATTGGCCGTGGTCGAATTCCGCGGAGGCGGTCGCGGTCGAGCGGCCGGGCGGCAATGGTCGCGGACCGATTCACGACCTCGGGCGATTTTACGAAGCGATGCTCGCGGGCGGCGCCGGCGTTGTACGGCCGCAGACCGTCGAAGCGATTTGCGCGCGCCACACCGTCGGCCTGCCAGACAAAACGTTCGGAGTACAGCTCGACCGCGGACTCGGCGTGGTGCTCGACGGCAAACAGTACGGCGCGGCGTCGGGATGGTACGGCACGCGATGCTCCCCGCGAACGTGGGGACACGCCGGCTACGTCTGCTCGGTTGGATTTCTCGATCCTGAGAATCGGCTGGTGGTCGCGATGGTCTTCAACGGGATGACCGAGGCGGAGCCGCCGCTGCACGACGAGCGCGTGCGCGAAACGATCGACAGCATCTACGAGGAGCTCGCGATTCCGCCACTGCGCTAGCGCTGGCCGGTCCAGTCGGCGCGAGCGACCGCGCGCCAGCG
>DASQHV010000515.1:0-6603 GCA_035631915.1 Candidatus Acidiferrales bacterium
TCCAGGATGCGGCGCTGGAAGTCGCGGCGCAGCGCCGGATGGTGCAGCGCGAGCAGCTCGGCGGGAATCAGACGGCCGATTTCGGAGCCGAGCTCGACGTCGTACGCCTCGGCGACACCGCGCTCGAGCGTCTTTCGTTTCAGCGCGCGCGCGTCCTGCTTGAACCGCCCGACCATCCGCGCCAACTGGCCGAGTTTCTTGTTGCGCGCCAAGCGGCGGCCCAGTTCCAGGCGCGCGCCTGCGGAGACACGGCCGCCCTGCCCGAACTCGCGGCTGAAGTCGTGGCTGTCCTCGCCGACGCGATCGATCTCCTCGGCCAGATGCGCCGTCTTGAGCTGCATTCGTTTGAGCGCACTCGTATCCGCGCCCTTCAGTTGCGATTCGACCTGCCGCGCCTTTTGATTCAGCCGCGCCTCGGAGACTTTCGCGGCGCGCTCGGCCGCGTCGGCCATCTCGGCCAGCTCTTTTTTGTCGGTCGCGTTCTTCTCCGCGTCGGGCGCGGGCTCGCCGGCTTCTGGCTCGGGGTTCTCGTTGACGTTTCTGACGGCGTCGGCGCGATTCTCCAGGTCCTGCTCCTGCCGCTCGAGGTCCCACAAGTCGAGCATCTCGCGGCGGTTGAGCAACTGCTCCGAGCGGATCATCTCGAGCGCATGCTCGCTCATCACGATTGCCGCAATCGCCGCCTTGTCTTCTTCAAGCTCGGTGCGCGAGCGCAGCGCCTGGAACGCCGCCGACGGCACGACGTTCTCCAGGATCGTGCGGTTGAGGGCGGCGGCATGCCGCACGTCCGCCGGTTTGTGCATCGCCGGGTTCATCTTGAACAGCGCAAAGAAAAAATCCTGCATCAGCGCGCCGAAGTGCGGCACCAGCCGGTCTCCGGATTCGGTCAAGTCCGCGATCGACGGAGTGTCGGCGACGATCTCGCTCCACGCGCGGCGGTCGTAGTTGTCGCTCTCGAACCATGACGCGCCCGTCGGCACTGCGGGCACGTAGCGGCGCCGCGGCCGGACGATTTTTGCTTTGCGCGCCATTTTACAACTTTATTTCAAGAGTTTTGGTTCCGCCATCGCGCGTCGCGATCCATTGCGTTAGGTGGCCGCTTGAATGTATCGCTTGATGCGTAACAGAATTGAAACACACGCCACCCGCGCCGCTGCTTTCTTCCAGCCCGAGCGCGACGGCGAAACAAGATGACGCCAGAATCGGGAAATCCCGCACTCTCGAATCGAAGGCACGCGCTGCTGCTGGCGACGGTGCAGGAATTTATCGCGACCGCGGAACCGGTCGGCTCGGCGCAGATTGTCGCGCGGCATCAGCTGGGCGTGCGCTCGGCGATGGTGCGCAACCTGATGGCTGAGTTGGAGGACGCCGGCTACCTGCAGCAGCCGCATACGTCGGCCGGCCGCGTGCCGACCGAGAAGGCGTTCCGCTACTACGTCGACAACCTTGCGGCCGCGTCGCGAATCGGCTTTGAGGATCGCGCGCAGATCGAGCTCCACTATTCCAGCGCGCCGCGCAACCTGAGCGACGTGCTGCGCGATACGCCGCGCCTGCTCGCGCTGCTGTCCGGCCACGCCGCGCTGGTGATGTCGCCACGGCTGGAAGCCTCGGTACTCGAGCGCGTCAACTTCGTGCGGCTGCGCGACCGGCAGGTGCTGGCGGTGTTCGTCGCCGAGCAGGGCGCGGTGCAGAATCGAATCGTCGACACCGATCGCGATCATACCCAGGACGAACTCGACCGGATGGCGCGCTACCTGAACGAGTCGTTGGAGGGTCGCACGCTGGACGAGGCGCGAAAGTGGATCGAGTCGCAGCTGCACGAGGAACGCGCCAGCTACGACCGCTTCATGCACGACGCGCTGGCGCTGGGCGGCGCGATCGCCGGTTACATCGGCCGCCAGGAACTCTACGTCGAAGGCGGCCTGCAGGCGCTGGAGCAGCCGGAGTTTTCCGATCGCGCCAAGATGCGCGAGTTGCTGCGCGCGCTGGAGGACAAGACCGCGCTGCTGGAACTGCTCGAGCGCAGCCTGACCCACGCCGGGCTCACCGTGTCGATCGGCTCGGAGAACTACGACCCGCGTCTCTCGTCGCTGAGCGTCGTTGCGGCGGCGTACGCGACCGGAACAAGCGCGCTGGGCAGTCTTGCTATCGTTGGGCCGGTGCGGATGGACTACGACCGGGTGATTCCGCTGGTCGAGTACACCGCGCGCGCCTTGTCCCGCCTGATGGAACACTAGGCCGAATCGCCTTCGAAATCGCTCGGGAAACGCCCCGGGCAATCGGAAAATTCTCCAACATTTTTCCCCCGACCGCACTGGCGGAGCGCCAATCAATGCTTACGTTTAGGGCCGGTGCGATTTCACAAAATGAGCAAGCGACACAAGGCCCCAGAGGACCCGGCGCCAGGCGCCACGTTGGAGAACGCGGAAGAAGCCGGCGTCGAGGCTGGACTCGAAGCCGGTAGCGATTCGGCACCTGCCGCCGACCCGGAATCGCCGGAGGCGCAGCTGGCGACGAAGGATGCCGAGATAGCGGAGTTGAAGGACAAGTACCTCCGCGCGCTGGCCGACTCCGAAAACGCGCGCAAGCGAATCCGCCAGCAGGCCGACGAGTCGGTGCGAATCCAGCGCGAGAATATTCTTCGCGACCTGCTGCCGATCATAGACAACCTGGAACGAGCGCTGGCCGCAGCGCGCGACGGCACCGACGCCAAGACTGTAGTCGACGGCGTCGCGATGACGGTGCGGTCGCTGCACGACTACCTTCGCGCCCAAGGCGTCACTCCGCTGGCCTCCGTGGGGCAGGCGTTCGACCCCGCCCGGCATGAGGCCGTCGACCAAGTCGAATCGCAGGTGCATCCGGCGAACACCGTCGTCGACGAGTTCCATCGCGGCTACCTGATTGGCGAGCGCGTGCTGCGCCCCGCGCGGGTCACGGTCGCGAAGAATACTGGGATAGCGACCGCGGGGCGAAATGGCGGCGAAAACGACGCGTCCGACATTGAAAAGAATTAAAGCGTGATTACCTTCTCGCAAGAGGATCTTTAGGAAAATGGGAAAAGTTATCGGTATCGACCTGGGCACGACGAATAGCTGCGTCGCCGTGATGGAAGGTGGCGACCCCGTCGTCATCGCAAATTCCGAGGGCAGCCGCACTACTCCGTCGGTCGTCGCGTTCACCGAATCGGGCGAGCGATTGGTGGGGCAGATTGCCCGTCGTCAGTCGATCACCAACCCGACCAACACGGTGTTCGCGATCAAACGCCTGATGGGCCGCCGCTTCGAGGAAGCCGAAGTCCAGAAAGCGCTGAAAGTGCTGCCGTACAAGGTCGTGAAGAACGACGACGGCGCCGCGTGGGTCGAAATCCGCGACAAGAAATACAGCCCGCCGGAAATCTCCGCGTTCATCCTGCAGAAGATGAAGCAGACCGCCGAGGATTATCTCGGGGAGAAAGTCACCGACGCGGTAGTCACCGTGCCGGCGTACTTCAACGACAGCCAGCGCCAAGCCACGAAGGACGCGGGCCGCATCGCGGGCCTGAACGTTCTCAGAATCATCAACGAGCCCACGGCGGCATCGCTGGCCTACGGACTCGACAAGAAAAAGGACGAGAAGATTGCCGTCTTCGACCTGGGTGGCGGCACTTTCGATATTTCCATCCTGGAGCTCGGCGAGGGCGTGTTCGAGGTCAAGGCGACCAACGGCGACACGTTCCTCGGCGGCGAGGATTTTGACCAGCGCGTTATCGACTACCTGGCCGACGAATTCCGCAAGGACCAGGGAATCGATCTGCGCAAGGATCGGATGGCGCTGCAGCGGCTGAAGGAAGCCGCCGAAAAGGCCAAGACCGAGCTGTCCACCGTGACCGAGACCGACATCAACCTGCCGTTCGTTACGGCGGATCAGTCGGGGCCCAAGCATCTCAATATCAAGCTGACCCGCGCGAAACTCGAGATGCTGTGCGCGGACCTGCTCGACCGCCTCGATTCGCCATGCGTCACCGCGCTGCGCGACGCGGGCCTGAAGGCGAGCGAGATCGACGAGATAGTGCTGGTCGGCGGCATGACGCGGATGCCGGCGGTGCAGGAGCGGGTGAAGCGCCTGTTCGGCAAGGAAGGGCACAAGGGCGTCAACCCCGACGAGGTCGTCGCGATCGGCGCGGCAATCCAGGCCGGCGTGCTCAAGGGCGAGGTCAAGGACGTTCTGCTGCTCGACGTGACACCGCTGTCGCTGGGAATCGAAACCCTGGGCGGCGTGTTCACCAAGTTGATCGACAAGAACACCACGATCCCGACGCGCAAGAGCCAGACGTTCTCGACCGCGCAGGACAATCAGACCGCGGTCACGATTCGCGTCTTCCAGGGCGAGCGCGAGATGGCGTCGGACAACAAGCTACTCGGCCAGTTCGACCTGATCGGAATTCCGCCGGCGCCGCGAGGGCTGCCGCAGGTCGAGGTCACCTTCGATATCGACGCCAACGGAATCGTCAACGTGCACGCGAAGGACTTGGGCACCAACAAGGAGCAGTCGATTCGCATCACCGCGTCGTCGGGGCTCAGCGAAGAAGAAATCAAGAAGATGGTGCGCGAGGCCGAGGCGCATGCGGCCGACGATCACGCGCGGCGCCAGCAGGCGGAGGCGCGCAACAAGCTGGATAACCTGATCTACACGACCGAGAAAACCCTGAAGGACAGCGGCGCCGACTTGGACGAGGCCTCGCGCAAGCAGGTCGAGGAAGCGCTCGCCGCGGCCAAGACCAAGCTCGAGTCCAAGGACGCCGCCGAGATCGACAAGGCCGCCGAGACGCTGGCAAGCGCGGCGCACAAGCTGGCCGAGGCGATGTACAGCAAGACCAAGCAGGCCGGCGCCGGTGCGCAAGGCGCGGACGGCCCGCAGGCGGGACCATCCGACGGCGCCAAGGCCGGCAACGGCGACAGCGCGGCGAAGGAAGACGTCGTCGATGCGGACTACAAGGAAGTTAAGGACCAATAGCGATGCACGGGGCCGCGCGCGCGGCCTCGTGACTTGCAAGTCCGCCCGTGAAGCCGGCGGAATGGCATCGACCGAACTGATCGCATAGTATCGGTGCGCGATGCCGCCTGCTCACAAGCGCGATTACTACGAAATTCTTGGCGTCAATCGCGGCGCCAGCGACGACGAGCTGAAGAAGGCTTATCGCCGGCTCGCGATTCAGTTCCATCCCGATCGCAATCCGGGCAACAAAGAGGCCGAGGAGCGCTTCAAGGAACTCAACGAGGCGTACCAGGTTCTCTCCGAGCCCGAGCGGCGCGCGCAATACGATCGCTTCGGCCACGCCGCGTTCCAGGGACCGCAGGGCGCGGGCGGATTCGGCGGCTTCGATTTCAGCCAGGGCTTCGAGGAAGTCTTCTCCGACATCTTCGGCGATTTCTTCGGCACCGGGCGCGGACGCTCGCGCTCGCGCACCCGGCGCGGCGACGACTTGCGCTACGACCTGGAAGTCGAGTTCGAAGAAGCGGCGCGCGGCACCGAGAAGGTGATCAAATTCGCGCGCCTGACCCAGTGCGAAACGTGCAACGGCACGCGCGCTCGCGGCGGCTCCAGCGGCGCACGCCAATGCCCCAACTGTCGCGGCACCGGCCAGGTCCGCACGCAGCAGGGATTTTTCTCGATCTCGACCACCTGCGGCCAATGCCGCGGCGAGGGCATGATCATCTCCGACCCGTGTCCGAAGTGCCAGGGACAGGGGCGCATCCGCAGGAACGAATCGCTGGCGGTGAAAATTCCGCCGGGCGTCGACAACGGCTCGCGCCTGAAACTGCGCGGCGAAGGCGAGGCCGGTTACGGCGGCGGTCCGCAGGGCGATCTCTACGTCGTGATTCACGTCAAGGAACACGAGCTCTTCGTGCGCCAGGACAACGACGTGATAATCGAGGTGCCGATCAGTTTCCCGCAGGCCGCGGTCGGCACCGAGATCGACGTCCCGACGCTCGAAGGCAAAGTGAAGCTCAAGATTCCGCCGGGCACGCAGTCGGGAAAAATACTGCGCCTGAAGGGCAAGGGGATCGTCGACTTGCACGGTTACGGCCACGGCGACCAGCTGATCAAGGTCGTGGTCGAGACGCCGCGCAGCCTGACTCCGCGTCAGCGCGAACTGCTCGAGGAATTTGCCAAGCTCGACGGCAAGGCCGTCAATCATCCGCTCTCCAAAGGCTTCGTCGACAAGCTCAAGGAAATGTTCGGCTGACGCCTCGGCGCGTCGGCACTGCGCCAAAGGAGTTTCAACATGGCGTGCAATTCATGCGACCCGGATGAGTCATTCAGCGCGAGCTATTGCAACGATTGCGAGCGATGGACGTTCCGCGCGCGACGGCATCATGTGCTGATCGCGGCGGGAGTGCTCGCGGCAGCCGCCGTGATCGTCGGCGTCGCGATCGTTCAGCCGGAGTTGATCGCTCCGATTGTCGCGGTCGCCGGCGGCGGAGTAGCCAAGCGCGCGATTTCCTTCCTGGCCTAGCGCCGGCCCGCCGCGTCTAGCGCGGCGCGTGTACCAGTTCCAGCTTCAGGCCGTCGGGATCGGTGAAGAACACCGCGTAGTAGCCGGGGATATAGTCGTATTCGCGC
>DASQHV010000516.1:0-7404 GCA_035631915.1 Candidatus Acidiferrales bacterium
GCAGGCGCGGGCGAGGCGCCCAAAAGAGCGGAGAGCATCTCGTCGGCGCTCTCCTTGCCCAGCGGATCGAGCCCCAACTGCGTATAGTAAGTCTTGTTGCTCGATTGATGTGAGTATTCGGGACGATAGTTCACTAGCAGAAGCAGCTTTGCGGTACCGATCGAATCGACCAGCAGGTTGAGTAGCTCCTGGGTCGCCTCGTCGATCCAGTGGAGGTCCTCGAAGATCACCATCAGCGGCTGATTCAAGCTCTCGCGCAGTACGATGCGTTTGATCGCGTCGAGTGTGCGCCGCTTGCGGACCTGCGCGTCCGTCTGCTCCAGCGGGTCGTCGCCCTCGACGATTCCGAGCAGCGCGAACAGATACGGCAGCGTGTCCTCGAGCGTGCGATCGAGCATCAGCACCTTGCCGCCGATTTTCTCACGCCGTGCGCGCGCATCGTCATCACTGCTGATTTTGAAGTAACCGTGCATCAGGTCGAGCACCGGCAGGAAGGCCGAGGCCTTGCCATGTGAGACCGAGAAGGTCTCGAGCACCATCCAGCCCGACTGGTTCTTGACCTTGAACTCGAAGAACAGGCGCGATTTGCCGGTGCCCGCTTCGGCCATCGCGGCGACGATCTGCCCGTGACTGGACTTCGCGCGCTCCGCCGCGGCCTTCATCGCCTCCATCTCGCGCTCGCGCCCGACAAACTTGGTGAGTCCGCGACCGGCTGACCGCTGCAATCGCGTGCGCAGCGGACCGAGGCCGGTCACTTCGTAAACGCTGACAGGGTCCGCGATGCCCTTCACCCGCGAACTACCGAGTGACTTCAGCGCGAAGTATCCTTCCACCAATTTGCGCGTGCTTTCCGAGATTACGGTCGCACCGGGATCGGCCAGGGTCTGCATGCGAGACGCCAGATTGGTGGTGTGGCCGATCGGTGTGTACTCGACCTGGCTCGCACCGGTGGTAATCGAACGCACCACCACCTCGCCAGTGTTGACTCCCACCCGAATCTGAATTGGCGCACGGCCGTCCGCGCGCAGCCGCTCGGCATAGCGGCGAATCTCCTCCTGCATCCTCCGGGCGGCGTGCAACGATCTCTGCGGATGGTCCTCGTGCGCGACCGGCGCGCCGAACAGCGCGAAGATGCCGTCGCCGGTGCTCTGCACGATATAGCCGTCGTAGCGGCGCACGGCGTCGATCATGAGCTTCAGCGCCGGATCTACAATCGCGCGCGCCTCCTCGGGATCGAGATCCTGCTCCAGTTCGGTCGAGCCCTTGATATCGGCGAACAGCGCCGTAACCGTCTTGCGCTCACCCTCAAGCGCGGCGGAGGAATCGGCGTGCTCCGAGCTGACCCTGATGCCCTGCGCGGTCGGCTTTGCTTCAAATGGCTTCTGCGCGCCTGCTTGCGGCGCGACTCCGAATGCGGCTCCACATTCACCGCAGAACTTTTCTCCGGGCGTGTTCTCGGCGCCGCACGACGGGCACTGAAGATTCAATGTCGCGCCGCATTGAGCGCAAAACTTTCGCCCTTCGCGATTTTCGGTGGAACACTTCGTGCAGCGCATCGGCTTTGCCGGGAAAGTAAGCGGCCTGCACTCGTATATCACCGAGCGCGTTCCTCCGCACCATGCTAGAGCGCGCGGCGGCGGTCGATTACGCGGCGGGCCTTGAACTCGGTGCGCGGCAGGGTGCCGGGCGGCATCAGCTCGATGCGCGGCCGTAGTTCGCATTGACGGATAACTTCGGTCTCGAGCCGGGCGGACAACTCGCGCGCGAAAAATTCATCGACCGGCTGCGCGGTCTCGGCGACGATGGTGAAAGTGTCCATCACGCCGGCGGTTTCGAGCACGATTTGGAACTCGTTGCCCAGCGCCTCGAAGCTGCGCACGATTTCCTCGATCACGCTTGGAAACAGCTTGAGGCCGCGGATGTTGAGCATGTCGTCGGCGCGGCCGTTGAATCCGCCTCGCGCGCGCGCGAAAGTTCGGCCGCAAGCGCATTTGCCGTAGTCGAACTCGGCGAAATCTCCGACCAGGAACCGCAGTTGCGGCGAGCCTTCCGAGTTGAGGTTGGTGACTACGGTCAGCCCGCGCGCGCCGGGCGCCACTGGTTCGAGCGTCTCGGGATCCACCAGCTCCCAAATCTGCAAGTCCTCCTGCAGGTGCGTCGCGACCGGGCTGTGCCGGAGTCCCTCGCGACAGCTGAACGCCCATCCACCCGGCACCGCCTCGGTGCATCCATAGACGTCGTGCATCTCGGCGTTCCACGCCGTCTCGATTCGGGCGCGGGTCGACGCTATTCCCGACGCCGGCTCGCCGCCGCAGATGACCTTCGCCACCGAGCCCGCGGTCGGCTCGCCGCCTGCCGCGCGCATCGCGTTGGCCAGGTGCAGCGAATACGAAGGCGTCGCGATCAGAAGAGTCGGACGGTAGAGATCGATCATCTGCAGGCGGCGCTCAGTCGCGACTCCACCCGGCAGCACCGCGACGCGCATCAGGTTGAACGCGTGATGAATCGACCAGAAGAAAACGTGCGGGTTGTAGTTGGTGCAGGTCAGCGCGGTGTCGCCGGCGCGCACGCCCATCGCGTAGAGCGCGCGCGCACTGGTCGCGGCCCATAGCTCGGCGTCGAGCGCCGTGTAGCGAAACGAGCGCGGCGTCGCCGTGGTGCCGGAGGTCGAAAAGACCATCCAGCCGCGCGTGCGCCACGTGCGGTCGTCCATTGGCGTGTAGGTTCGCCACGGCGGCCGCGCGGCGACATCGCGCGCCATCTGGTCCTTGTTCGTGATCGGAAATTTAGGCAGGTCGGCGACCGACTTGAGATCGTGCGGCGTCAGCTTCGCGGCCTTGAACTTTTCACGATAGAAGGGGCTGTGCTCGTAGAGATAGGGGATCATCGCGGCGAGCTTTTCATTCTGGATATCCAGCAGGCGCTCGCGCGGCGCGCATTCGAAATCAGGCGCCCAGTAGCGTTTGGTCGCGGGCTCGCGGATGCCGCATGCGAACTTCGCGAGCACGGAGAGCCATCGTTCGCGCGCCGACAATCTTGTGACTCGCGATGATGTAGTGCGACGCGCGCCTCGCCTGGACCCGGTCATCCGCGCAAGTTAGTCGCGATAGCGTCGCAGCGGCAAGCGGAACAATCACGCGGTGGCGCGCATGTCGTCCATCACGGCATTTGTCGAAGTCGACTCGTCGGCGTAGTTTTCTACCGCCGGGCACCGAGCGATTTCGAGCGGAACCCCATACAGGGAGATTTGGCGTACGGCCAGCATGGATGGCGGAGCAAGCTTCAGCGCAGGGTGAGAAAGCACGCGGCGCTTTTGTCGGGCGCGACCACGAGCTGGCAGAACTCCGTGCGGGGCTCAGCAATGCGCTGACCGGGCGCGGTCGCTTGTTCCTGGTTACCGGCGAACCGGGAATCGGAAAGACGCGGCTCGCGGAGGAGCTGGCGCGTGAGTCGGAGTTGCGCGGGGCGCGCGTCGCATGGGGGCGATGCTGGGAGGGGGGCGGCGCGCCAGCTTACTGGCCGTTCGTGCAAGTGCTGCGCACCTGTCTCGCAGGGCTCGATACCGAACACCTGATCGATCTGTTCGGAGCCGAGTCGGCGCATCAAGTTGCGCACGATATCGGACAGATGCTTCCAGACCTGAGACCATCGATGCCGCCGGCAGGGCGCCCGCAAACTCCGCGGCAGCCGCTTGATCCCGCCCAGGCTCGCTTCCGGATCTTCCAATCGGTGGCGACCGTGCTCGCAAACTCCGCGCATATCCGTCCGCTGGTCGTGATCCTGGATGACCTCCATGAAGCGGACGAGCCGTCGGTCCAGATGTTGAAGTTTGTCGCGCGCGAGCTTACCAGATTTCCCGCGCTGGCGGTCGTGACCTACCGCGACGCGGAGATGCGCCAGTTGCCCGACCTGTCGCCGCTGTTGGCGGATCTGGCGCGCGACGCCGTGCAGATTCCGCTGAGCGGGCTCGGCCGCAAGCAAGTGGCGTTGATGGTCGAGTCGCGGGCGGGCATGCGGCCGGGTGCGGAAACCGTGTCCGCGCTGTACGAGGCCACGGCGGGAAATCCGCTGTTCGTCGAGGGCGTGCTGAGAGTTTTGATCGGCGAACGCGCGCTCGAGGCGGGCGCCAAATTGGGGCTTGCCGAATTCAAAATTCCCGACAATGTTCGCGAAGTGATCCGGCGGCGAATTGCAATGGTGTCTGTCCCGCAACCGCTTGGTCTGGCGGCGGTCATCGGAAATGAATTCAGCGCGAGCCTGGTCGGCAGCATCTTCGACGGAGGGGCCGAAGCGCTCGCGCGGTCATTTGACGAAGCCGTGCAGCTCGGAATTCTGGCGCCGGTCGGCGGCACGCGCCGGCGGTTCCGCTTTGCGCATGCGCTGATTCGGACCGCGCTGTACGATGACCTGCCGGCGTTCGAACGCGGCCGGGTGCACCTGAGAATTGCGCAGTCGCTCGAGACCCGCGGCGGCTCGGACCCGGATGCCCGGCTCGCGGAACTGGCGCATCACTATTGCGCCGCCGGAGGTTCGGGCGATCGTTCTAAGGCCATTGACTATTCGATTCGCGCCGGCGACGCCGCCAACGCGGTCTGCGGGTTCGAGGACGCGATCCGGCATTGGCAAGCTGCGCTGGAATTGATGGACGACCATCCGTCAACGCCGGGGCAGCGAGCGCAACTGCTGGAGCGCGTCGGACGCGCGATGCTGGTCGTCAGCACAGACTTCGAGCGCGCGACTGAGTTTCTCGAGCGGGCGCTCAGAATCCATGCGCAAACCGGCGATGCACCGCGCGCCGCTGCGCTTCACTTGACGCTGGGCACGCCGCGGCGGGGATATTCCTTGTGCGATCCGGTGCGTGGGCTTGCACATTTGAAACGCGCCGAGGAGCTGCTGAAGGGCGGGACCGATCGCGCGATGCTTGGACAGACCTATGTTTCGATGGCCGTGACAGCGATCCAGGACATGCGGAGCGAGGACGCGCTGTCCGCGACCGACCGCGCAATCGAAATCGCGGAGCAGCTCGACGACGAAACGTTCCGCATCCGGGCGGCGGCACAGCGCGCCGAGGTTCTGTTTTACGTGGGGCGGCTGGCGGAGAGTTTTGCGCTGGCGGAACAAGTGAAGATGAAGGCCGACGAGATCGGGGACTTTGACCTGAGCGTCAGCGCCGGATGGTCGTGCGGTATGAACTACTTCCTGCTATCGGATCCGGACACGGCACAATTCCGGATGCAGCGGGAGCTTTCCAGACCGCAATTGGCGCAGGCGCCCGCGATTCGCAAGGGACTGCTGGAGCGGATGAAGGTGGTCCACGTTTTTCGCGGTGAACTGAACGCGGCGCGCGAGATGCTCGCAGACCGGAGCGACGACGCCTTTTGGGCGGCGCATTTCGCGCTCGCCGCCGGCGATTGGGAGCGCGCCGCGGCGATGCAGCAGAGTACTATCGAACGGTCGCATCGCATGGGGATCGGTCTGTGGCGCGCCGGTGCATGCATCGATCTCGGCAAAACGCTGTGGCTGTTGAATCGCGAGACCGAAGCCGAGCGGGCGTTCCTGGATTGTCCTGCGCTCGCGGAAAATCACCCTGCGGTGCCCTTTGAGCTGGAGGGAAGGGCGCGGCTCGCAACCTTTTATGCTGCGACGGGGCGCGCGGACGAAGCCGACGGGCATCTGCGGCGATGCCGTGAAATATTGGGGCAAGGAGAGGACTGGCGCGGAACTGCGGGACTCGTGGCGTGCGCTGAAGGCGCGGTGGCGGCTGCGCAAGGCCGATTTGAAGACGCGGATAACCACTTCGCGCAGTCGGTGAGAATTCTCTCCAGCTTCAAGATGGTTTTCGAACAGGCAGAGGCGCTGTTCCAATGGGGCCGGGCATCCGCGACGAGAGACCCGGCCGGCAGCCAGAAAAAATTTGACGCCGCGATCGAGATCTACCGCAGGTGCGGGGCGGGTGAACGATGGATCGAGCGCGCAACCTCGGCGAAGCGCGAGCCCGCAGCCCGGTTTGAAAGTTCAACGGTTACACCAACTGCGGCGCAGAAGGCCGAGGGTGCGACGTTCCATCGCGAAGGCGCGTTCTGGACGCTTTCGTATCGTCAATCGACCGTGCGTCTGAAGGACACCAAGGGTTTGAGGTACATCGCGCTGCTGCTGGCCAATCCGGGCAGGGAACTCGCGGCGACCGATCTGGTACAGCTGGTCCAGGCTCCATCGGTCGATTTCGGCGCCCAAGCCGGGAGCGCCGCGGAACAGATCGATAGCAGAAGCCGTTTGGGCGACGCCGGCGAGTTGCTCGATGCGAAAGCGAAGTCGGACTACCGGCGCCGGCTGATCGAGTTGCGCGTGGAACTCGACGAAGCGGAACGAATGAATGACGTCGGGCGCGTCGAGCGGGCGCGCGGCGAGATCGAGTCAATCAGCGAGCAACTTTCCGCAGCGCTGGGCCTCGGTGGCCGCGATCGCAAAGCCGCGTCGCACTCGGAACGGGCTAGATCGACCGTCACCAAGCGAATCAAGTCCGATTTGCGCAAGATTCAGTCCGCCAGTCCCGCCCTCGCGCGCGTGCTCGACCGCACCATTCGCACCGGCGGCTACTGCGCGTACGTTCCCGACCCGGAGCGTCCCGTCGTCTGGACGCTTTAGCGCGGTGTCCCGCCGCACCATCCCGAATTCGATTCCTTGACTCCGCCGAACGTCACGGCGTGACACGATTTGTCCCGCCTTGATGGCGGAGGAATTAACAGCATGAATCGATCCAGCATCAGAAAGTTCGGCGCAATCGCGATCGCGGCGGGCTTCGCACTGGCCGGCGCCCAAGCACGCGCCGACACGTTCAATCCGATAGCATCGGCACCGCTTCCCGACGGCAGCATCGCCGAGCAGTACACGTTCACCCTCGACGCCGGCAATCCAACCGGCTGGCACTACCATCAGGGCAACGTGTGGGTGGTCGTGATCAGCGGCACGCTCACCGAGGATCATGGCTGCGGTCAGCCGCTCGACGTTCATAACGCCGGCACCGCATTCGCGGAGGTCCCCGGAGTCGTTCATAACGTGACGAACACCGGCAACGACACTGCTGTAATCGCGGTCTCCGGCGTCGGTCCAGGTTGCACTGCGGACTTCAACGACCTGGTGCCGCTCGAGGGTCCGGTCTGCAATCACCCCGGCAACAAGCCCAAGCGGATCAAGGGACCGTATTGCCCGTAGTTTGGTGCAAGTGGGGCGCGTCAGCGCAAACGATCGCGATGAAAGGCGAGGTAGAGCGCGGTGCCGATCGAACCGGTAAGCGACAGAAACAGGTAGAAGACGATAAACCGGACGGTGGGCGGCGTCAGTTGATGCAGCGACCAGAACAGCACCATGTTCACCGGCACATAGAACGCGTAGAAGACCGAGATC
>DASQHV010000517.1:0-2083 GCA_035631915.1 Candidatus Acidiferrales bacterium
ACGCGCGCGAGGTACGCCAACGACGAATAACCCGTGCCGAAATCGTCGATCGCGATGTGCACGCCCCAGCGGCGGATGTCCGCCAGCTTCGCAAGCGTCGCATCGACGCTGTCCATAAGCATGCTTTCGGTGATCTCGATACTGACCGCCGCCGCATGTCCGTGGCCAGCGACGACCTCCCGGAGGATCTCCATGAATCGTGCACTGCGCAGCTGAACCGCCGAGACATTGACGGCGATGTTCGGCGCCCGCAGCTTGAGCCGCCGCCAGCGGCGATGATCGGCGCGCGCCTGGCGGAGCGCCCATGCTCCTGCCTCCAGGATCAATCCGGTCTCCTCGAGCGTCGGGATGAACTCCTGCGGCGGCACCAAACCGGTTTCCGGGTCGTTCCAGCGCATCAGCGCCTCCACGCCGGTGATCGCGCGTGTCTCGACGTCCACCTTCGGCTGATAGTGCAGGATCAACTCGTCGCGCTCGAGCGCACGACGCAGCTTGTTCTCCAGCGCCAGCCGCTCCGTGATGCGATCGGTCATCTTCTGCGTGTAAAAGAGGAATCGGTCGAGCCCCGTCTTGGCGCGATACAGCGCGGACTCCGCATCCTTGAGCAGCGAGTCGGCGTCAACCGCATCGGCTGGATAGATAGCAATCCCGAATTTCGCTTCGACCCGAACCTCGGTGCCGAACAGGCTGAACGGCGCGTCGAAGATGTGCGCGTTGTGCTGCTCGATCGCCTTGACGACGTCGTCCTCGGTTCTGACATTCAGGAGCAGCATCCCGAATTGATCCCCGACCAAACGGCAGGCCGTACCGGTATCGTCGGTCAAAGTGCGATAACGGGCCGCGATCTGTCGCAGCAGATCATCGCCGCCCTCCTGGCCGAGGGTGTTGTTGATGGTGTGGAAACGCACGATATCGAACACCACGACCGCCGCCATCGCCTGGTCACGCGGCGTGAGCCGGACGTATTGGTCGATTCGGTCGCGGAAAGTGTCGCGATTCCACAGCCCCGTGAGCGGGTCGTAACGGGCGAGATACTGGAGACGCTCGTCACGGGTGATGTGCCCGATCGTGAATCCGATGTCGTTCGCCAGCTCGTCGAGCAAACGCATCTCGGTTGCATCGAAGAAGGCCGGCTCGGAGGAATACAACGCGAACACGCCGATTACCTCGTGCGCGTCCCGTATCGGCAACAGTGCGGCCGACCGCAGTCCACGCGTTCGCGCCTCGTCCGCAAGCAGAACGCGCGCATCATCGAGCAGGTCGTCCACGACGATCGCATGGCCATCCCTGAGCACCTCTGCGGGCAGGCTTCCACGCCCCTTGGCGAACTCGCCGAGATCGCGCGGAAGCCGTTCCAGGAACCCCTGGTCGGCGCCGGCAGATGCCACCACGTCGAAGCGTCGAGCCGACGCGTCGACGAGACCGAACCACGCCAGTTGCAGACCGCCCACGTCGATCGCGATGCGGCAGCTCTCCTGATACAGCGTCGGACGGTCGCGTACGCGCACGATCAGCGCGTTGATGCCGCTCAGCACCGCATAAACGCGGTTGAGCCGTCGAATACTGAGTTCTGCCGCCTTGCGCTCGGTCACATCCTGCAGCGTGCTGAACCAGCGCCGGCGGGCCCCGCGACGGGACGCCACGGGTTCGACCGCATGCCGCAGGTGGATCCACGTTCCGTCGCCCCGTAGCATGCGGTACTCCGCGTCCATACGCTTCCCGGTGCGTGCAGCCTGGATGACCAGCGCTCGAAACACCTTCCGGTCGTCGGCGCGGATCCGCTGCATCCAGGCTCGTGCGTTCTTCGGCATGGACCGCTCGGTGAGGCCGAGCAGGCTGGGCAGAGTGTCGGACCAGCTTTCGAACGAGCCGTCGGAGCGTGTCACGGCATGTGCGAGTCCCGCCATCTGCTGCGCGTACTGCAGGCTCCGCTCGCGTTCCTGCAGCCGGTCGGTGAGCTGTCGCTGCGCTTCCTCCGCCTCGACGCGCTCGGTGATGTCCATCGGGCAGACGAACAGAGCGGGACAGCCGCGCACGTTGATCGGATGGGAAAAGACTTCCACCCAGATCGTCGTTCCATCCT
>DASQHV010000518.1:0-2824 GCA_035631915.1 Candidatus Acidiferrales bacterium
AACCTAATGCCGAACCCCCTGGCGTTGGCATGAGCAACTAACAATTTCCAGTGCAGCGGCGAACGAATCAGGCTGATACCGATGGATATGTACATTAATCGCTCAAACCGCATGACATTGGATGGCAATTTCATAGCGCGAAGTCAGTTTCCCCCTAGGGGTGAAGTCTTCGGTCTTCGCGAAGTGGCCCGTCTGCAGGACCAGCTAGCTAACAGACCGCCGAGCAACCGACAAATGAGCAAAAAGATAGTCAGCGCTGATACTTCGTCATCGACGGTTGCGGACTTGCGATGCTACCATGCGGCGCTGAGGAAGCAGACATGCCGCGCACAATTTCCGGCCTTTCCGTCCGCGACATCCGCACTCCGACTTCGCGAACGCTGGCGGGCTCGGACGCGGTTCATACCGACCCCGACTATTCCGCGACCTACGTGGTGCTGACTACCGACGCGCGCGACGGCCTGGAAGGCCACGGCATCACGTTCACGCTCGGGCGCGGCAACGAAGTCGTGCTGGCGGCGGTGCGCGCGCTGCAACATCTGGTCGTCGGCGAGACGCTCGAATCGTTGACGGCGAATCTCGGCGCATTCTGGCAGCGGCTCGCGAACGAGAGCCAGCTTCGGTGGATTGGTCCGGAGAAGGGCGCGCTGCACCTGGCGACCGCGGCGATCGTCAACGCGGTGTGGGACCTCTACGCCAAGGTCGAGCGCAAGCCGGTGTGGAAGCTGGTCGCGGACATGACGCCGGAGCAGTTCGTCGACTGCATCGACTTTCGCTACATCACCGACGCCCTTACACGCGACGAAGCGCTCGCGATCCTGCGCGATAAATTTGCGACGCGCGCCGCGCGGGAAGCCGAAATGAAAAAAGACGGCTACCCGGCGTACATCACGTCGGCCGGATGGATGGGATATCCAGACGATAAAGTTCGGCGCTTGTGCCGCGAGGCGCTCGCCGCGGGATGGCGCCGGTTCAAGATAAAGGTCGGCCGCGATTCCGCCGCCAACGTGCATCGCGCCGCGCTGGTGCGCGAGGAGATCGGGCCCGACTCCGTCATGATGATGGACGCGAACCAGGCGTGGGACGTCGGCGAGGCGATCGAATTCATGAAACCGCTCGCGCGCTTCAACCCGCTCTGGATCGAGGAGCCGACGAGCCCCGACGACATCCTGGGCCACGCCACGATTCGCCGCGCGATCAAGCCCGTCGGCGTTGCGACCGGCGAGCATTGCGCCAACCGCGTGATGTTCAAGCAGTTGATGCAGGCCGGGTCGATCGACTTCTGCCAGTTCGACCCCTGCCGGCTCGGCGGCTTGAGCGAGGCGCTTGCGGTGCTGCTGCTCGCTGCCAAGTTCGGCGTGCCGGTGTGTCCGCACGCGGGCGGAATCGGCCTGTGCGAATACGCGCAGCACGTTTCGCTGATCGATTACATCTGCGTGAGCGGCGATCTGAAGAATCGGATGACCGAATTTGCCGATCATCTGCACGAGCATTTCAAGAATCCGGTCGTCGTGCGCGGCGGAAAATATCTTCCACCGCTCGCGCCGGGCTTCAGTATCGAGATGCACCCGGCGTCGCTGGACGCATTCGAATTTCCCGGCGGCGCGGAGTGGAAGAAGTAGAAGCTCGATTCAGGGCGCGATTTTCTCGGACACGTTGCGATCGAGGTTGAGCACGACCGGCGGCACGCGCAGGCGTTCGTCGGACTCGTAGATCGCGCGCACTTGCGGGAATGCGTCGTCGCCGGCCAGCGTCAGCGCCGCCGCGCGATCGATCAGCTCCGCCTTCTCGCCGACGTAGCTGGCATTGTCCTTGTCCATCGCTCCCCAAACGTCCCATGGCAGCATTTCCATGCGATTCAGCGACGCGAGATCGCGCACCACGTTGCCCGCGATGAACCACAACCCCTGCAGCCCCGGCACCATCGAGAGGCCAAAGTTGGCCGGGTCGGCGCGCCCCGAGCGGCACATCTGCCACGCGTCGCCGGCGATGATGAAGCTGGTGCGCGGCACGTCGAGCGGGTCGAAGTTGACGCGAAAGGTTTTGCGCTGAAGCGCGTCGAGCTGCGCGTCCACCAGAATCCAGCGCTTCTGCGCGGCGTTCCAATACTCGCACACCCAATGGTCCTCGAATTTTCCGGCGTTGAAGTACGCGCCGAAGCCGACGCGCGCGCGCGCCGGCACATTGCGGCTCTGCAGCATGGACGCGAGCATCACCGAGAAATGACGGCATACGCAGGGCAGCTTGTGGTCGGGCTCGCGTGCGACGGTCAGCGGACGAGCGTCGAGCGCGCGAATCCGCGTGAGCATTTCGGCCGCCGGGCGGACGTTCGCCTCGTCGCGCTTTTCGTTGGATAGCTTCAGGTCATAGAGAAAGGGCGCCATGTCGCGATGAATCAGCACACCCTGCACGACGTCGCGCAGCGCGCCGACGTCCGCGGGCAGCGCGTTGAAATCCGCAGCGTGCGCGCCCAGCGCCGTCATCGTTCCGCGGTTGCCCGAGAAAAATGTTTGCGGGGTTTCCGTCGCCATACTCAGCGGCCTCCGGAATTTTTCTGATTGGTCTAGAGCGTGAAGACCAGCTTCATGTCGGCCCACCATTCGCCGGGTTTCGCGCCGGGCACCGGCTCCTGGAACGAGGCCATCAGATCCTGCCACTCGCGATTGCGCGAATCCATCGCCTCGTAACGCGGGAAGTCGCGCTCCGCGTCGAAGTCGTCGGTGGTCTCCATGAACATGAAAAGCTGACGCCCATGCATCCAGATGAGCATCCGCTCGATGCCAATCGCTTTGAGGCCGCGCTCGACCTCCGGCCAGATGCTGGC
>DASQHV010000519.1:0-6146 GCA_035631915.1 Candidatus Acidiferrales bacterium
CAGATGGAGCGCCCCCTGCCGGAACGGGTAGTGCTCGAGGTCGTGCATCGCCAGGTTCGCGAGGTCCAGACCGAAGTTCCCGACCAGCATCTGCTTGACCTCGTCGATTTGACCGACGCGCAGTGTGCCCGGCCCGTCGAACGAGAGATCAACGACGCCCGACAGCTCGCCCTTCGCGCTGAGCGCCAGATGAGCGGCGCCGGTGGCCTTGCCCACAGCGTCGAGATGTTCGGGCGATACGTTGGCGAGGGCCTTGTGCACGTCGATGCTCTTGATTTGGAAGTCTCCGTTGGCCATCTGGTGCGTGGCGAGGTCGAACGCGGGCGCGCCGGTCAAAGTGCCATCGAAAACTTCCGCCGAGAAGCGGCCGAGCGCGAGCTTGGGGCCGTCGAGCTGCCAAGCCACGTCAAGGTTGTTCACCCGATTTTCGCGGATCGAGAGCGCGGTGCAGCGCGTGAGGCCGTCATGGACCGCGAGGCCGGCGAGCGGGTTCGGACCGATCGGCGCGTCAAGGGTTCCGGAGAGATCGAGGAGCTCGAGGCCCATCGCATGCTTGCCGCCGCCCGGCGACTGCACTGCCAGATCGTTGAGTTTGACGTAGGTAGCAAGGTGCGGCACCCCGCTCCGGTCCGCTTCGACGCTGCCCACGATGTGGAATACGTCGAGCGTGGCGGTGAATAGGCCGTCCACGTCGGCGGGCAGTTTTGCAAAGTAGCCGCGAAGCGTCGCAGCATCGACGGCCGCGCTCAGGCCTCGGCCCGTCAGCTGGAAACTATGCACTCGGCTGGACGCGTCCATCGGCAGGGCCGTGTTGAATCTCGCACCGCCGCCGGAGAGGTCCTCGACGCTGAAGATTGGCGCGGACTTCCCCGGCAACCTGAGCTGCACGCCCTCGAAATCTAGGAGACCACTGATTCGCCGATTCCGTCCTGATTCGGCCGGGTAGAGCGTACCAGCGGTCACCAGTTTTGGGATCCGCAGGCCAATCTTGCCGGAGATCGCCAAAGGGAGGCTCGGTACGATCGTTCGCAGCGCGCCGGCTTCGACCGAGAAATTGGCGTTTCGCACCCCTAGCTTGCCGAGCCTGATCGGTTTGCCTGCGCCGGGCGCCTCGAGGTTCTCCACCGTCAACACGAATGCCGACTCGGGCTTAAGGTCGCCAAGCATGGCACGAAACTTCCGCGCTGGGTCAGTCTGGTCACCGGACATCGTCATGTGAATCGTCAGCGGCCAGTCGCATCCGCTCGCGGCGACTCCGGCGATCGGTTCGCACTTCACTCGGCCGTCCACTTCGAGGGCGCCGATCCAGAAAGGCGGTCGCGGCTGAGCCTGCGCCGTCGTCGGACCGATCAAGTTCGCGAGTGACAGTTGGGACGAGGCGTTCGAGCGCGCGTGGATCTCCGCGCCCGCGACACGAACGTGGCGAATCTTGCGACGCAGTAGCTCACGCCAGCTAAATTCAGCGTCGATCTCGCGCGCGGCTACCAGCGTCTCGGCCGACAACGCGCCGGTGTCGTGCAGCACCATTCCTCGGATCGCGACGCTGCCGCGTGAGCTGAGCGATGCCGAATCGATTGCGGGAGCATTTGCGGGGAAGAAGCGCGACAGCGCGATGCGCGCAATCTGCGTCGTAAAGATAAGAGGTGCGCACGCCAAGCCACCAAGAAGCAGCGCGAGCACGCCGCTCGCCCAGAGTGCTGCGCGACGACCGCGCGATAGTGAAGTCACCGTCTCGACGCCCACGAAAAGAGATTATTCGATCGGCTGATCAAGCTCATGCGGTCCGACTACGGGCGCGATCGATCCGAAAAAGCACCGTGAATTTTTTACGCGGTTAGGCGATCGCGAAACCCGCCCAGGTTGTGTGACCGATAGCTTTTATTTTTCAGGCACTTGGACTATTTTGGGGGCGGGAATTTTTCGGCTCGCGAGAGCTCGAATCAGGACTGTTCGCAGCGATTGTGCATCGCTCGGAGGCGTCAAGAAGTGCAGCCACGGACCCCGGGTGCTTGGGAATCCGCGATGACAATGCGTAAGGCTGCTCGCGTTTGCTTCAGGGAGCCGATAAAATGCGGCTTCGGCGACTTGACATAGCGACCCGTACTCGCTTATATCCAAACCTCTACAACTAGTAGGCAGGATTTTATAACTGACTGTAGATGAAGATTGCGGGTGTCGGGAAGGAACTAAAGATGGCTCCTCCAGAGTATCTAGCGAACGGATCGTCGGCGGCGGCCGCGGTGAGCAATCATCGCACCGCGCACACTGACACCGCGAGCGAGTGGCTCAGCCTGGAGCGTCTTGCGCAGGGGTCGGAGCGGATCGGGGGGATGGTGGTGCGGTCGGCGCAGGTACGCAAAGTGCTGAAGACAATCGCGCGGCTGAGTCCCTACAAATCCACTGTACTGATCAACGGCGAGTCGGGCACCGGCAAGGAGCTGGTGGCCCGCGCGTTGCACACCCTGGGACCGGTATCCGGGGGCCCGTTCGTCACCTTCAACTGCTCCAACCTGGTGGAGTCGCTGGCGGAATCGCAACTCTTCGGACACGTGCGTGGCGCCTTCACCGACGCCCGCGAGGACTCACTCGGCTACTTCCGCTCGGCCAATGGCGGCACCCTGTTCCTTGACGAGATTGGCGAGCTGCCGCTGCGCTTGCAGCCCAAACTGCTGCGTGCGGTCGAGACGCACGAGATTCAGCCGGTAGGCTCGTCGCACAACTACAAGGTGGATATCCGGCTGGTGGCGGCGACCAACCGCGACCTGCGCGCGATGGTCAAGGCGGGGCAGTTCCGCGACGACCTGTACTATCGCCTCAACGCTGCGGCAATCCTGGTGCCGCCGCTGCGCGAGCGTCGCGAAGCGATTCCGGCGTTCGTCGCCCACTTCATCGAGCACTACAACCGCCTCTTCGGGAAAGCCGTCGAGCTAATCGCGCCAGCGGCCCTCGACGCAATCTGCGCCCAGGACTGGCCGGGCAACGTGCGCGAGCTTGGCCACGCGATCGAAAGCGCCGTCCTGATGGCCGATGGCGACCGAATCAGCCTGGACGACCTGCCGCAACATCTGGGCGGCAATGCGCCGGGCGCCGATGTCGAGCCTGAGCCCGAGGGCGACGACCTTGCCGTCGAAACCCGGGCGCTCGAAGGTCTGGACGAAGGCGGCGACCACGCCGACAACGGCGCGACCTACTCGCTCGACGCGGTTATCCGCGAAGCCTCGAAGATGGCGCTGATTCGGGCGCTGCGGGCGACGCAGGGCAACTGCCATCGCGCGGCCGAGTTGCTCGGGGTGTCGCGCTATACGGTTTACCGGATGCTGAATCGGTACGGACTGTCCGAAGGACGATCCTACCGGAGTTTCCGCAAACCGACGACGCGCGCTTCTTGAGCGCCTAGCGCCGGGGCGTCTTCCAGTCGGTCAAATCGCGCCCGATCATTTTCTCCAACTGTTCGATCTCGGGCAGAAAGTGCTCGCGCAGGCTCGCGTCGACTTCGGCGCTGACGGGCGGGAACGGCTCGCCCCGCTCGGCGCAGAAACGCCATAGCGCGCTTTGGCGAAACGCATTGGCAATGCGGTGATAGCGGCGATCGTTCAGCCATCCCATCAGGTTGCGCGCGTTGCGAGCGAGGCGCCGGCTTTTGGGGGCCACCGGCACCGAATGTACCCGCTGGCCGGCGACCGCAGAGCTCGCGACCGGAAATCTCGCCGCACCGATGAAATCGCAAACTCGATCGACGAATGCCTGCGCGTCCGCCTCCAGATCCTCCTGCAGCAGCACCAACACGTTCGCCGCGCCCACCGCCCTCTGCCACCCAGCCAGGTGATGCGCGTAGCGGCACGATTCGCGCAGTTCACGCTGACTGAATACCGCCTCGGCGAATTCGAGCTTGGTCCATACGTTGCGGACCATCAGGCGCCAATGTGAATATGCGCGCGCCACAGGGTCGCGAAAGGTGCAGATGATACGGCAGGCGGGGACGTCGCGTGCGATGCGCTGGCGGGCGTCGTCGGAAATGAAGTAGGTCGGCGAGAACTCGCCCATCGGCAGGCGCGGGTCGGCGTTGCGAAAAAACGATCGGTACCAGTCGTAGCCTTGTCCGTAATTTTTCGAGTAGAAGTCGGTCTCTTTTTTTCCCTCTGGCAGGCTGGCGTGGCCGGCGAGCACCTGATGCAGCCACGTGGTGGCAGTGCGCGGCGGACCGACGCCGATGAAATACGGCAGGCGATTTGCGGGCGTCGCGGGCATCGGTCGGCGAGCGCTACTCGGTCCGGCCGGTGCTGCGGCCCGAGCGGCCACCGAGTGCACGGGCCATCGCGGGCGGCATGAAGGTTCGTGGGTAGCGCAGGTAGTTGCGCATCCGCAGCGGATCGAATCTGAGCGCGCGGCCGAATGCGTTGCGCGCGGTGGCGCGGTCGCCGCTCTGGAGCGCCTGCAAGCCGATGAAGCCCAGGATGCTGCGCGGCGCCCGCTCCCGCGCCTGGATCAACGCGGTGACGTCGCGGTCCCATCGCTCGCGCGCGAGCCGTTCAAAAATTCGCGCGGCCTCTCGCTCCTTGCCGCCTTTCTTCAGCGGCCGGGGAAACAGCGAAAATCGCCATACCACCAGCCGCTCCGGGATGTAGGTGAACGGGCCATGCTCGCGCGCGCGCATCCACATGTACACGTCCTCATAGCCGTAGGAGCGGAATTCCTCGGCGAAGCCGCCGGCTTTGTCGAAGACGTGACGGCGCATCACGACCGCGCTCGGCATGATCGGCCACAGCCGCTCGAACAGTTCGGCGTGAGTGGGCGCGCGTTCGACGCGGACGCCAACCAGCGAGGTTTTGAGTTCGCGGCCGTCACTGTCGACGATGAGCAAGTCGGTGAACGTCATCGCACAGCCGGGATCCTGGTCCAGAGTGGCGACCGAGCGCGCGAGGAAGTCGGGCGTCCATATGTCGTCGGCGTCGAGGAACGCGACGTACTCGCCGCTCGACACCGCTACGCCGGTGTTGCGCGCCGCCGAGAGGCCGCCGTTGGTGCGCCCGATAGTGCGGACGCGATCGCCGTAGCGCGCGAGAATCTGCGGTGAGCGATCGGTGGAGCCGTCGTTGACCGCGATCAGCTCGTAGTCGGTGAAGCTTTGGCGCAGCACGCTTTCGATCGCGTCGGCCACGGTCGCGGCGGCGTTGAAAACGGGGATGACGACGGATACGCGGGGCATCGCGATCAGCCGGCCGCGCGCGACGCGGGCGCGCTCGCGGCGACGCCAGGTTGCGGCAGCTTCCATCGTGACAGGTCGATTTGCAGCAACTTCTCCAGCGCGTCGACCTCGGGCGCAAAGAGGGTGCGCACGCGCGCGTCCTGATCCATCGTCAAGCGCGGATAGCGCGGGCCGCCGCCGAAACAGAATTCCCACGCGCCGATTCGATCGAGCAGGTTGATGGTTCGGTAGGCGCGGTTGCGTTTCAGATAGACCCGCACGTGACGCGCATTCTGCGCCAGCTTGTGGCTGCGCGGCATCGTCGAGAACGAGTTGACCGAGTCATGCAGTCCCCGTTTGCCGGCGAGCGACTCGCGCGCGATCCCCAGAAAATCGCAGACGCGATCGTAGTACGCCTGCTGGTCGGCGCGCAGATCGTCGTAGAGCAGGACCAGCACCTGCTCGCGGCCAAAGCGGGCGAACCAATCCGCCAGGTGAAACGCGTAACGATTTGCGCCGGTGACTTGCGGCCGCGTGGCAAGAAATTCCTCGAGACCGGCCTTGGTGTACGCGCGGCATCGCATCAGCTTGTAGTGCGAGTACGCGCGCTCTACCGGGTCGCGCAGGCTTACGATGATTTTGCACTTGGGCATGTGCGCCTGGATTCGTTCACGCGCCTTTGGAAACGCAAAGTAGTTGCACACCTCGCCCATCGGCAGCGCCGGGTCGCAATGCTGAAAGTGGCTGCGGTACCAATCCATTCCGTTGTCGTAGTAGACGTCGAAGAAATTTATTTCCTTCACCCGCGCGGGCAGTCCGACGCGTCCGATGAGCGCGCGATGAAGCCAGGTGGTGCCGGTGCGGGGCGGGCCGACGCCGAGAAAATCCGGCAGTCGATTGGGATCGCGTGTCATCGAGTTGCGACTCCAGCGGCGACTCGCGGCGGCGGTGCGCCCGGAGC
>DASQHV010000520.1:0-1968 GCA_035631915.1 Candidatus Acidiferrales bacterium
GCCACAAACTTGTCTCACTCGCCGCGGAACTCGCTGCCGACTTTGCCACTCGCGCCGGCGAACACGATCGCGCCAACACCTTCCCGGTCGAGAACGTCGACGCGATGAAGGCCGCCGGCTACACCGCCCTTGTCATCCCGGAAAAACACGGCGGACTCGGCGCCGACCTCGAGGACTTCGCGCTCTGCCAGGAGCAGTTGGCGCAGGGATGCGCCGCGACCACCATCGCCATCAACATGCACCTGTTCGGCATCGGCAGCATGGTCGACCGCGCGACCGGCCGCCCCAACGAAGCCATGTTCTTCGACATGGTCGGCCGCAACAAGCAAATTCTTGGCGGCGGCATCAGCGAGCCCGAGACCGGCGGCGACTGGGGCTTCTTTGCGACCCGCGCCCGCCGCGACGGCGACGGCTACGTCCTCAACGGCCGCAAGACCTTCACCAGCCTCTCGCCGGTGATCGACCTGTTCATGGTCATGGCTACGATCGAGGACTCCAGCCCGCCTGCCTCCGCAACCTTCGTCGTGCCGCGCGGCACACCCGGCTTCGAGTTGATCGAGACCTGGGACGCGATGGGGATGCGCGCGACCGCGAGCCACGACCTGGTGATCAAAGACGTGCGGGTGCCCGCGATGGCGATGGCGGAGTCGCGGCCCATCGGCCCCGTCGATCACCAGGCGATCTCGCTGTTCGCATGGTTCAGCACTTCGGTCGCTGCGACTTACACCGGCGTCGCGATCGCCGCACTCAAGTTCGCCAAGGAATTTGCGGGACGATTGAAGCCGCTCACGATGCCGCGGCCAATCAAGTACTTGCCCGGAGTTCAGTTTGCGATTGCCGAGGCCGAAGCGCTGATCGCACAGTCGCGCGCGCTCTATCTTGGCGTCGCCGGCGACTACATCCGCGACCGCGCAGCCTTCAAGGGCGAGGCGGGACTGGCGCGGGTGGTGATGCCCAAGTACGTCGCGACCAACAACGCGATTCGCGCCGTCGACTACTGCATGGAAGTCGTCGGCGCGCACGGGATGCTCAAGAAATTCCCGATGGAGCGCTACTACCGCGACGTGCGCGCCGGCGTGAATCATCCGCTCTCCAACGCCCGCGCGCGCGAGCTGCTCGGCAAGGTCGCGCTCGGCGTCGGGCTGGGCGAAACGCCGCGCTGGTAACTGCGCACGCGGCGCGCCGTATCGACTGATCGTTTGTGAATCGATCTGCGCGCCGCGCTGGACGCTCCTCGAAGCGTGGCATATCGTTCCGTCACCGTGGCCAACGAAATCGAACAGGTTGCGCTCCGCGCCGCGCGCGCGGCCGGCCGAATCCATCTCAAACGTCTCAGCAGAATCACCGTCGACCGCAAATCCAACTCCATCGATCTTGTGACCGAGGCCGACCGCGAGTCCGAGGCCGCGATCATCGAGGTGATCCATCGCTCGTTCCCGACCCACGCGATCCTCGCCGAGGAAAGCGGCGCCAGCGCGCATCAAAGCGAGCACCGTTGGATTGTCGATCCGCTCGACGGCACGACCAACTTTGCGCACGGCTTTCCGCAGTTCTGCGTCTCGATTGCGTACGAACGGCGCGGACGCGTACAGCTCGGCGTCGTTTACGACGCCCTGAAGAAGGAATGCTTCGTCGCGCAGCGCGGCCGCGGAGCTCATCTGAACGGCAAGCCGCTGCGCGTCAGCGCCACGCCGAGCCTTGCGGCGGCGCTGCTCAGCACCGGCTTCCCCTACGACCGCCGCGAGCGGCGCCGCTACTACCTGTGCTTTTGGGAAGAGCTGATGACCCGCGTGCAGGGTGTGCGCCGCACCGGCGCGGCGGCGCTCGATCTCGCGTACGTCGCGGCGGGCCGCACCGACGGATTCTGGGAGTTCGGCCTCAAGGCGTGGGACGTCGCCGCGGGCGCGCTGATCGTCGAGGAAGCGCGCGGCCGCGTGACCAATCTCGACGGCTCACCGCTCGACCTCT
>DASQHV010000521.1:0-7187 GCA_035631915.1 Candidatus Acidiferrales bacterium
GAGGCGCTTCAGGCTCAGCAGAAATTGCTCAACGCGCAACTGGAGCAGCTTGGCCAGATGGCATGACCGCCTCGCTGACCACACGCAGATGGAACTGCTGAAGCAATTCGACCTGACCGGCCTCATCAAACGCGCCCTCGACGAGGACGTCGGCCATGGCGATATCACGACCGCGGCCACCGTCCCACCGGGCCAGATGGGTCGTGCGCGAATCACGGTCAAAGAGCCGCGAATGATCCTGGCGGGCGGCGTGCTGATCGAAAAGGTAGTGAGGATGACCGGCGCCGAGCCGCGAATCGGCCAGCTCGCGCCCGAGGGCGCCGAACTGAAAGCGGGCGACGTGCTAGCCGAGATTGACGGCCGCCTCGCGGGATTGCTGATTGGCGAGCGCACCGCGCTGAACTTCGTACAACTGCTCTCCGGAATCGCGACGACGACGCGCGCATTCGTCGATGCAGTAGCCGGCACGCGCGCGAAAATAATCGACACGCGCAAGACTCATCCGGGACTGCGGATCGTTGAGAAATACGCCGTGCGCGTCGGCGGCGGGCATAACCATCGCCTCGGCCTGGACAGCGGCGTGCTGATCAAGGAGAACCATGTCGCGGCGGCGGGCTCGGTCGCCAAAGCCGTAGCGGGCGCGCGCAAAATCGCGCCGCATACGCTCAAGGTCGAGATCGAATGCGAGACGCTGGAGCAAGTCAGTGAAGCGCTTGCGGCGAAGGCCGACGTTCTGCTGCTCGACAACATGACGCTGGAGAATATTCGAAAGGCGCGCGCGATGGCCGGTCCGTCGGTGCTGCTCGAGGTTTCGGGCGGCGTCACGCTCGAAACTGTCCGCGCGATTGCCGAGGCGGGCGCCGACCTGATTTCCGTGGGCGCGCTGACGCACTCGGCGCGCGCCGTCGATATCAGCATGAGGATCGCCGTAGTCTGAGCGGCGGGCGCCGCGCGCGCCCGATGCAGCTGCGAGTTGAAGCAACGATGCCGCAGAATCCGTACCTGCCGATTGAACGTGGAGCGCCGGGAAATATCGGCTGGCGGATTCACTACTACGACGAGATCGATTCCACGCAAGAGGCCGCGCGCGAGTTGGCCGCCGGCGGCGCCGACCAGGGCACGGTCGTAATCGCAGAGACGCAGAACGCGGGCCGCGGCCGGATGGGCCGTTCGTGGCATTCGCCGCCCGGCGTAAATCTTTACGCGACGATAATTCTGAGACCGCCGATTCCGCTCGGCGAGGTTCCGCGGCTCAGCCTGGTGGCCGGTGTCGGCGCAGCGCAGGCGCTCGAGCGCGACGCACCGGGACTCGTCGCGCTCAAGTGGCCCAACGACATCTGGCTGCGCGGGCGCAAAGCCGGCGGCATCATCGCGGAGGCCGTCACCGACGCGCGCCAGAATTTGGCGTGCGTGCTGGTGGGCATCGGAATCAACATCAACCTCGCCGCCAACGACATCCCGGCCGAACTGCGCGGCAAGGCGACCTCGATGCTGATTGCGACCGGTCATCCGTGCGACCGAATCGCGATCGCCGATTCGCTTTTTAATCTGCTCGACTCCCGCTATATGGAATCTCTGACCCGCGGCTTCGAGAGCATCCGGCCCGCGTGGGAGAGTTACTCGGCGCTGACCGGTAAGAGCGTGGTGATCGCGAACGGCGACCGCCGCGAATCGGGTGTGGTGAAGGGTATCGACGCCGACGGCGCATTGCTGCTGGACATCGGCGGCAGCGTCGAGCGAATAGTAGCGGGGGAGGTGAGCGTGGAGGGAGCGTACGACTGACAGGATTTGAAGCATGAACTATTACGCCTCGTTTTTCGGGCCGGGCGGTTCCAATCTCAAATCGTCGCCCGCCCGCCGAGGCATGAAGAGAGGTAGTCGCTATGGCTGTGGAGGAAACCGGACGGCTTAGAACTATCGCGCTCGTGGGCCAGGGCGGCACCGGCAAGACGCAGTTGGCCGACGCGATGCTTTTCACCGCCGGCGCTACTACGCGACTGGGGCGCCCCGACGACGGTTCGGCGGCGATGGACTTCGAGCCCGAGGAAATCAAGCATCACATTTCGATCAGCTCCGCGTTTCACCATCTCAACTGGAAAAAGACCGAAGTAATTTTCGCCGACACGCCCGGCTACTCGGCATTCCTGCCCGAAACGATCACGACGCTGCGCGCGGTCGACGGTGTCGTTTTCCTGGTCAGCCCCGGCGCCGACACCAAGGTCGAATCCGAAAAGGTCTGGGCCGCCACCGTCGAGTTGAATCTGCCGCGCGTGGCGTTCGTGTCGCGGCTCGACCGCGAGCGCGCGAGCTTCGACGCGGCGATGAAGGATCTGGAAAAGGTGCTGGGTGCGCGCGCCGTCGCGCTGACGATTCCGATTGGAGAGGAGGCGACTTTCAAGGGCGTTATCGACGTGCTCGCGATGAAGGCGCTCAACTTCGCCGACGCGAGCGGCAAGTTCAAGGAAGAAGATTTGTCGGGCGACCTCGCGACGCGCGCGGAGGCGGCGCGCATCGCGCTGCTCGAAGCGGTTGCGGAAACCGACGACGCGTTGCTCGAGAAATACCTCGACAAGGGCACGCTCGACGCCGCAGAGGTTCAGAGCGCGCTTCATGCCGCGGTGCGCGAAGGCAAGATCACGCCGGTGTTCTGCGGCTCGGGCACCAAGAATATCGGCGTCGCTCAATTGCTCGACGCCGTCACTTCGCTGCTGCCTGCGCCCAACGAGCGTCCGCCGGTCGAATGCCAGAATCCGACCACCGGAGAGCCGGTGCAGCGCCCAGCGGATCCGGGCGCGCCGCTCACGGCGTTCGTGTTCAAAACGGTGATCGATCCGTTCGCGGGCAAGCTGTCTATCTTCCGCGTCATCTCGGGCACGGCGCACAGCGACGCCACCGTGCTGAACTCGTCGCGCGAATCCAAGGAACGCTTCGGCCAGTTGCTGCGCCTGGAAGGGAAGAAGCAGACGCCGCTTTCAATTGCGATTGCCGGCGAGATCGTGGCCGTCGCGAAATTGAAGGACACCACGACTGGCGACACGCTATGCGACGAAAAGGCGCCGGTGCTCGTGATGCCGCCGCTCACGCGGCCGACCGGCGTCATCTCGTTCGCGATTCATCCCAAGACCAAGGGCGACGAGGAGAAGGCGTCGGCGGCGCTGCAGAAGCTGATCGAAGAGGACCTGGCGCTGGAGATGCATCGCGATCCGCAGACTCACGACATCATCCTGTCCGGCACCGGCCAGATGCACATCGAACTGACGGTCGAGAAGCTGCGCAGAAAATTTAATGTAGACGTTGAACTTCAGGCGCCCAAGGTCCCCTACAAGGAGACCATCAAGGGCCGCGCCGAGTCGCAGGGCAAGTACAAGCGCCAGTCGGGCGGCCGCGGACAATACGGCGACTGCTGGCTCAAGGTCGAGCCGATGCCGCGCGGCAAGGGTTTCGAGTTCGTCGACAATATCGTCGGCGGCGTGATCCCGCGCAACTTCATCCCGTCGGTGGAGAAGGGCGTGCGCAACACGCTGGTCGAGGGACACCTGGCCGGCTACCCGCTGGTGGACGTGAAGGTCACGGTCTTCGACGGCAGTTATCACGACGTCGATTCGTCGGACATGGCGTTTCAGATCGCGGCGTCGATGGGATTTAAAGCGGCGCTTGAAAAAGCGAAGCCGATCATTTTGGAACCGATCGTCGCGATTGAAGTCGCGTGCCCCGACGAATGCATGGGTGACGTGATCGGCGATTTGAACTCGCGCCGCGGCAAAGTGCTGGGGATGGACAGCAAGGGCAACGGCCAGGTGATCAAGGCGCAGGTGCCGATGTCCGAGGTGCTCAAGTACGCGCCGGACCTGCGCTCGATTACGTCGGGTCGCGGATCGTTCGAGCAGCGCTTCTCACATTACGAGGAGGCGCCCGCGCCGGTGGCGGACAAGATAATCAAGGAATCGCACGCCGCGCGCGAGGCGGCAGGCGCCAAGGCTCACGCGCACGCATAGCGGCCGCGTCGACGCTGGTGTTGCACCGACGCTCCGTCTTGTACAATCGACAGCGGGGTGGGACCCGCGATGGCGTCGATAGCAAAGACCCTGGTCATCACCGGCCTGGCGCTGGTGGCGGTTGGTGTCGTGCTTTGGGGGATGTCATGCATCCCGTACATCGGCCGTTTGCCCGGTGACATCTATATCCGCCGCGGAAACTTCAGCTTCTACTTTCCGCTCGCCACCTGCATACTGATTAGCATCGTCGCGACTATACTGTTTTCGCTGATGAGGCGTTAACAACTTGGCAGCGGAAAAAATCGTCGGACCGCATCGACTCGCCGAGCGCAAGCGCCGCCGCCGCGAGCTGATCGCGGTCGGAGTGGCCGGCGCGACGCTGGTCGCATTCGTGCTGGCGCAGACCGAGCTGCCGCCGCTGACGCGCCATACCTCGCTGGTATCGAATCTCGCCGTCATCTCGCTGTTCAATCTGAGCTTCCTGCTGCTCGGCCTGATGCTCTTCCTGGTCGGGAGAAACCTGGCCAAGGTCATCTTCGAGCGCCGCCGCGGGCTTATCGGTTCCAAGTTTCAGGTCAAGTTGGTGGCGGGATTCATCGCGGTCGCACTGATTCCGAGCGCGTTCCTGCTTTACGTCTCGGGCGTGTTCCTCCACGCCGACATCAACAGCTGGTTCAATCCCGAGTACGAGCAGATTCTCGACGACTCGCTCGAGATCGCAAAAACCTACTACCTGAACTCGGCGAACAATGCCTCGCACTTCGCACGCGCGATCGCGCAGCAAATCGCGGCGCGGGAATTGCTCGCGCCCGGCAAGCGCAACGAGCTCAAGAAATTCATCGACGATCGCCAGAACGAATACAACCTCGGCACGATCGAGGTGTTCTCCGCCGATCGAAAACTCCTGCTGATAGATCTCAGCCCCAAGACTCCGACCGGCGTCGGCGCGTCGCCCGATTCGCCGATCATCTCGCAGACGCTGAAAGGGCAGGCGCTGACGCGGACCGATCGCCTCGGCGGCGCCGACGTGATCCGCGGCTCCGCTCCGATCTACACGTCGCCGGAGTCGGACAACGTGATCGGCGCCGTGCTGGTCGACTACTACCTGCCCAAGAGCCTCGCGACGCGCGCAACGGACATCTCGCGCGTGTCGGAGGACTACTTTCAGCTGCGGATTCTGCGCCAGCCGATCATGAACAGCTACCTGCTAACCCTGGTGCTGATCGGGCTGGTGGTGGTTTCGCTTGCGAGCTGGTTTGGAATCTTTCTGTCGCGCGGAGTCACAGGACCGATCAAACTGCTCGCGCGCGGAACGCAAGCAATCGCCGCCGGCGATCTGAACTATCGAATTCCGGCGGTCGGCGACGACGAACTCGGTCACCTGGTCGATTCATTCAACCAGATGACGGCCGACCTGAGCGCGTCGGCGGCCGAACTGGAGCGGCGCCGCCAGTACACCGAGACCCTGCTGCGCAACGTGTCGGCCGGCGTCGTCGGGCTCGACCGCGAAGGCGTCGTCACGACGATCAATCCGTGCGCAGCGCGATTGCTTGACCTCTCGGGCATCGACGCGATCGGGCGCAACTACCAGGCCAGCTTTCCGCCGGCGCTCGCGCGGGTACTCGACGATCTGTTCGCGACCGCGGCCCGTCCGCGCGAAGCTCGCTCGACCGTCAAGCTTGAAGTCGCGGGCACAGAAACCGAGTTGATGATGACGGCCAGCCCTCTCGGCGACCGGCCCGACGAGCCCGCCGGCACGGTGCTGTTCTTCGAGGACGTCAGCCAAATCGCCAAGGTCGAGCGCATGGAGGCGTGGCGCGAAGTCGCACGACGGATTGCACACGAAATCAAGAATCCGCTGACGCCGATCCAGCTGTCGGCGGAACGCCTGCGGCGGCAACTCGGCGCGCGGCCGGGGATCGAATCCACGCTGGTCGAGGAATGCACGCGCACGATCATCGGCGAGGTTGAGGACTTGAAGCGCCTCGTCAACGAATTTTCCGCGTTCGCGCGGATGCCGCATCTCAATCCCGTGCCGGGCGACCTGAACACGCTGGCAGCCGAGACCGTCGCGAATTTCCGCGAGGCCAATCCAAACGTCGAGTTCTCGATGACGCTCGACCCTTCGCTTCCGACAATCCTGATCGATCGCGAGGCGCTGAAGCGCGCGATTGTCAACCTGCTGGACAACGCCGTCGCCGCGACGATCAACTACAATCACAACGGCGACCGTGCGCGTATCGAAGTTCGCACCGTGCGCCGCGCCGACAACGCGCTGGTCACGCTGGAGGTCGCGGACAACGGCCCCGGAATCGATCCGCGCTTGCGCACGCGCATCTTCGAGCCTTACTACTCGAGCAAGAAAGGCGGCACCGGGCTGGGCCTTGCGATCGTGTCGGCGGTCGTCACCGACCATCATGGATTCGTGCGCGTAACCGACAACCAGCCGCGCGGAAGTAGATTTCTCCTCGAGTTTCCGATAAAAGACCTGCATCTCGCCAAGGCCGCAGGATGAAGCGGCTGCCTGCGCTCCACGCGCGCATTTCGGAGAAAACATAACGTGAATGAGACCGTTTTGGTGGTGGACGATGAGGAGCGGATTAGGTCTTCACTGCGCGGAATCCTGAGCGACGAGGGGTTTCGGGTCGTCGACACCGGCCACGCGCCGGGCGTGATGGACCTGATCGTGCGCGAGAGCCCCGCACTGGTTCTGCTCGACGTGTGGATGCCCGAGATGGACGGCATCGAGCTGCTGCGCCGAATCAAGGCCGAGCAGCCGCGCGTGCCGGTGATCATGATTTCGGGCCACGCCAACATCCAGAGTGCAGTCGCGGCAACCAAGCTCGGCGCCGCAGATTTCATCCAGAAGCCGTTCTCGGTCAGCGGATTGCTGGCGTCGATCGCGCGCGCGCTCGAAGGCGACTCGACGGATCCTGCCTCCGCAAGTGCGCGCCGTATATCTGCCGCAGCCAGCACCGCCGGACGCAAAACTGTTCGCGCCGGCGCAATTCCGCAGCGAACCGTGGCGCGTTCGATCGTGACGGGCGGGCAAGGGCTTCACACCGGCCTCAAGACCGGCGTCATACTGCATCCCGCGCCGGCAGGATTCGGCATCGTGTTCACCTCGCTCGCCGACGAGACCGCAATCCCGGCGCGCCTGGAGAACGTAACCGACACCGGCTACAACACCAC
>DASQHV010000522.1:0-1850 GCA_035631915.1 Candidatus Acidiferrales bacterium
GCGCGAAGTCGCTGTACGAATCCGCGCGCGCCCGGGCAACGACGCGTACGGAGCGCTCAGCGTATTCACCGCGCTGTATTGGGACGTCGCGGCGCACTTCATCGTCGCCGCCGGTAGTTTTCATCCGCGGCCCAAGGTCGACGCGGAAGTGCTGACGTTCAAACCGCGAGCAACGCCGGCATTCGCGCCCCACGAGGAACGCGCTGTGCTCGAGGTTGTCCGCGCGTCATTCTCGGCGCCGCGCAAGACGATTCGAAATTCGCTCAGCCACGGGCTTGAAATCACCGGCGGCGAGGCCGTTGCCGCGCTGGAGTCCGCGGCGATCGATCCAGGCGCGCGCGCGGAGACGCTCGGCGTCGCGGACTTCGTGCGGCTCGCCCGCGCGCTTGGCCCGCGCCGTTCCGCGAGGATCGTCGAAGAGAATGCCTGAGCTGCCGGAAGTCGAGTCGCTGCGCCGGATCCTCGTTCGTTCGGCGGTCGGCAGGACGATCGTCAGCGCGCGAATCGGCGAGGCGCGGCTGCGCCGGCGAGTGACCGCCAACTTCGCGGAGGCCGTGTCGGGGCGGCGGATCGTCAATTTGTCGCGCCGCGCGAAATATCTGATCGTCGAGCTCGACGGCGACCACGTGATGCTGGTGCATCTCGGGATGTCCGGCAGTTTGACGCATCGCAGAGGCGACTTTCGCGGCGAGGACTTCGATCCGCGCCACGACCATCTTGAATTCGCACTCGACGACTCGACGCGGCTGGTGTTCAACGATCCGCGGCGCTTTGGGCTGGTGCGGTTGGTCGCGCGCGCCGACTTGGGTTCGATAGCCGAGTTGAAGGGTATCGGGCCGGAGCCGCTTTCGCGCGAATTCAACGCCGGTTACCTGGCCGCGAAGGCGCGCGGCAAGAAGGTCGCGATCAAGAATCTGATCATGGATCAGCGAATCGTGGCCGGAATTGGAAATATCTACGCGGCGGAGGTTTTGTTCCGCGCCGGCGTGCGGCCGACCCGCCGTGCGGGCCGCGTGACGCGTGCTGAAATCGACAAGATCGTTGCCGCAGTGCCGCTGATTCTGCGCGCCGCGATCGGGAGCCGCGGCACCACATTTCGCAGCTACCGCGATTCGCGCGGACGGCCCGGCCGATTCGCGAAGCGTCTGTGCGTCTACGGACGCGAGGGCGAACCGTGCTACACATGCTCGACGCCGATACGGAACGTGGTCGTGGGGCAGCGCGCGAGCTTCTACTGCCCGACCTGTCAGCGCTGACGCCGCGTTCTGTTGAGGCTACCTCTACGATGCCGGGGGAAGTCGAGATTTGCTGCTGATGCGATTGCGCTTGAAACTGATCGCGACCTTCGGCGCGATTGCCGTGACGTTCGCGCTTGCGGCTCCTGCGTCGGCGCAGAATGCCGCCCCGCTTGACTGGAACAAGATCGATGCCGAGGCATTAGGCTACTTCCAGGCCTACCTCAAATTCGACACGACGAATCCGCCGAGCAATACCACGGCGGCCATCGCGTACCTGAAAAATATTCTCGACAAGGAAGGCATCGCGACCGAAACGTTCGAGAGCAAACCCGGCATGGTCAGCCTCGTCGCGCGGATTCCCGGGCCGCCGGGCGTGAAGCCGATGCTCCTGATGTCGCACGCGGACGTGGTGCCGGTGGCGGCCGCCAACTGGACCCATCCGGCGTTCGGCGCGGAGCTGAACGGCGGCTACGTATACGCGCGCGGCGCGATCGACAACAAGGCGCACGGGATCATGGCGCTGATGACGATGCTGGCATTGAAGCGCAACCACGTCGCGCTCAGGCGCGGCGTCGAGATGATGGTGAATCCCGACGAGGAGGCGGGCGGCGA
>DASQHV010000523.1:0-4913 GCA_035631915.1 Candidatus Acidiferrales bacterium
GCTGGCGGATCTGCCGGTGAACGTGCTGTCCGTCGATGCCTTCACGAGGACTATCACGCCGGACGGAAAGACCAATGTCGTGCTGCAGCACGCCCCCTTCGGGGCTAATCAATCAACCGGATGGCATACGCATCCGGGGCCTGCCTTCGCACTAGTGAACGCAGGTTCCTTTACGCTCACCGACGAGCACTGCAACGTTACGACCTACGGGCCGGGCCAGGGATTTGCGACTGGACTCGACGTGCACGAAGCCGTCGCCGGTCCCAGCGGCGCAGACTTCTACGCTTTCTATTTCCTGCCCGACGACGCGACCGTCCTGCGCACCAACGCCGACCCGCCGGTCTGCACCAAGAAGTGAATGCCAAGCGAGGTCGCTGAAGCGGGCCGGGTCTCAACGTCCGAGGTGAAAAGATGAAGCTGAGTCGAATCGTTTGTTCGATGACGGGGCTGGCGTTGGTTGCGATCTTAGCCGCGGTCGGGCCAGCCGCCGCGCAGTTCGCGCGCGTCTATCCGAATCCGCTCAACGCCAAAGCGCCGACGAGTATGAAGGTTCTGAAGCGTAGCAAGGTGCATCACAAGGCTTCAGCAATCAACGACAAGGACGCGATCGTCACTGAAGGCGGCCCGCTGAAGGGCCTCGACGTGTGGGGCGGCGACGGATACTTCGGAATCCCATACGCTGCGCCCCCGGTCGGAAATCTTCGCTGGATGCCGCCGCAGCCTCCGCCAAAATTTCGCGGGGTGTTTCAGGCGAACAGCTATGGAGGGTTCTGCACACAGCCCGACGGCGCGGGCGGTGCTTTCGGCAGCGAAGACTGCCTGACACTAGACATCTTGCGGCCCCATCAGAAGAAAAACGCAAACACTGGTCTGCCTGTAATGGTGTGGTTTCACGGCGGCGGCCTGGTTACCGGAAATTCATTTTTCTACAAACCTGTGCCCCTGGTGCTCGGCGGAAACGTGATCGAGGTCAACGTGAACTACCGACTCGGTTACCTCGGATTCTTCGCGCATCCGGCGATCGATGCTGAAGGACACGCCAACGGCAACTACGGCCTGATGGATCAGCAGGCCGCGCTTCAATGGGTCCACCGGAATATCGCGGCGTTCGGGGGCGACCCGAATCGCGTGACGATCTTCGGCGAGTCGGCCGGCGGACAGAGCATCTATTGCCATCTCGCTTCGCCCACGGCGGCAGGATTGTTCGAAAGGGCGATCTCGGAGAGCGGAGCAGGAGTGGAGTTTCAGGATTACTGGGATTTTATCGTTCCGGTGTCGCAAGGTGAGAGCCTCGGCACCAGCCTGGTGCCGTCCGGAACCTCCATCGCAGCGAGCGCCGGATGCGCAACCCAGACAGCGAGCTGCCTGCGCGGCCTGCCAGTCGAGACGCTCGCGTCGATGGAACCCGCGAACGTGTTCCCCTTCGTCGACGGAACGATTCTCACGCAAACGCCAACGGATGCGTTCACCAACGGCCAATTCAACCGGGTCCCTGTTATTTCGGGAGGGAATCACGACGAGGAACGGATCTTCGTCGCGCGTCAGTACGACTTTGCCGGTAGCCCGCTCGTCACAATGAGCGACTATGACAACGCACTGCTGGCATTCTGGGGCGCCGGTTTCGATCCGTTCGTGTTGGCCCTCTATCCATTCGCTGGCTATCCGAGTGCCGGCGTGGCGTTGGCGGCCAGTGAAACGGATGGCATCTTTGCGTGCCCGGCGCGCAACGCCGCCCGCTTGTTGTCGCAATACGTTACGACCTACGCCTATGAGTTCAACGACGAGAACGCCCCGGACCTTTTCGATCCGGTGCCAACCTTCCCGCTCGGTGCATATCACTCCGCAGAGATTCCGTACCTCTTCGATCTCGACGTGCGATTCGCCGGTTTTAACCCGTTCATGCCCGATCAGCAGGCGCTCTCCAACACGATGATCGGCTACTGGACCCAGTTCGCGACGACCGGCGATCCGAATTTTGCCGGCGCGCCGACGTGGTTGCCTTACGACTCCGGTACCGATCAGTTTCAGTCGCTGGTTCCTCCAGCGCCGATGGCCGAATCAACGTTCGATTCCGACCATCAGTGCTCGTCATTCTGGAGCGCATTCTGAAACGCTGAGACGTGAGGCCAAATGACGCAGAGGCGCGGTGCTCGACCGGAGTACCGCGCTTTTTTCGATGCGGGCTTCAGATTCGTTCGCCTCCGAGTCGTCCGCAGAAACCCCCACAAGGCGCCACGCAAGCCGGCGGTCCACTGCCGAACGGTCCGCTTTGTGGCGGGCGCCGGGGACGCGACCTCGAGCCGAGACATCGCGCGACCGCATTTGCTATGCTGGCGGGCAGGCAACGTGATCGCGCGCTGAGCCGCTACGAGAGGACGAACAACAGTGGAACCAATCGCGTACGTCGCACGACTGAACGAGTTCTATCGCAGCCAGGGATTCCCGGCCTACCAGTGGACCGTCAATGACACCGCGCCGCTGACACCTCTGAAAAAGCCGCTGAACCGATGTCGTGTCGCGATGCTGACGTCGGGCGGGGTCTCTCACTTGAACACCTCGCCCTTCAACCCGCAGGCTCGCAATGATTTGCGGCTCGACGCGCTCGATGAGAACACCGCGCCCCAACTCCTCGTCATCAACGACGACTACTACGATCACAGCGACGCCGATCGCGACATCAACTGCATCTTCCCGATTGAACGGCTTCGCGAACTGGCTGCCGAGGGTAAGATCGGCGAGGTCGCGGCGCATCACTACAGCGGCTTCATGGGGCGCATCTACACTCGCAGCGCCGTCATCAACGAGGCTGCTCCCGCGCTCGCGCGGCGCCTTGCCGAGGAGGGCGTCGACGCGTTCGTCCTCGTCCCCGCTTGACCGCTCGACCACCAGACCGTTGGTCTGGTAGCGCGGGTGATCGAAGCGGCGGGGATCCCGACGGTGGTAGTCTCGACGGGCCGCGACTTGAGCGCGCAAGTGATGCCGCCGCGCACCGTGTTCGTCAACTTTCCGATGGGCAATCCCTTCGGGCGCGCGTTCGACAAGCTACGCCAGCGCGCGATTTTGCTCGACGCGCTGTCCGCACTGGAAACCGTCAAGTCGCCCGGCGCGATACTTGATCTTCCATACAAATGGCACGAAGAATTCACGATGAAGCTCGGCTCGGGATACAAATCCCGGGCAGCATGAGGGAGATGCCCCGTGGCGCTGATATTGAAGAAAACCGTCAAGCAGATGTTGGCCGAGGCCAACGCGGAAGTTGAAACCGTCGCAGCGGCCGACGCGATCAAGCTGCACGACGACGCCGGCATCGTCTTCGTCGATATTCGCGACATCCGCGAACTCGATCGCGACGGCCGGATTCCCGGTGCGCTTCACGCTCCGCGCGGGATGCTCGAATTCTGGGTCGATCCCGAGAGTCCGTACCATCGCGAGGTCTTCGCCTCGGGCAAGAAGTTCCTCTTCTTCTGAGCGGGCGGCGGCAGATCTGCGCTGGCAGCGCAGACTCTTCAGCAGATGGGACTCACGCCGGTGTGCCACATGGGTGGCGGATTCAATGCGTGGAAGGCCGCCGGGGGTCCGGTCGATGGCGGCAACCCGAAGTAAAGATTCGTGTGCCAAGTTCGGAAAGCAACTGTATAGAGGTCAGCCATGAGCAGCGCCGCGCCTGCAATTGAAATCCGCCGCCTGACTGAGGGCGCACTTGCCACGCCGGACGGGAACGCGCCGCCGCTGGTCACGCTGCCCGCCGATTCGCCGGCGCAGTGCATATTTGACCTGGTCGAAGCTGACGGCGGCGTTATCGTCCGCGATTTTCTTTCGCGGGATCTGCTGCGCCGCCTGCAATCGGAGCTGCGCCCCTTCGTCGAAGGGTCAGTTCCCGGCAGCAAGGAACCCGACCGCGTCTGGCACCAGTTCCACGGCACCAGGACCAAGCGCTTTTGCGGACTCGCCGCCAAGTCGCCGGCCTTCGTCGAATTGCTGCTCGATCCGACGCTGAAGGCGTATGCCGACCATTTTCTGCTGCCGCGATGCGGCAGCTACTGGCTCAACACCTCGCAGATGATGGTCGTGGGTCCGGGCGAGCCGGCGCAATTTCTTCATCGCGATTCGGCAAACTGGCCGCACTTTCCGTGGCCCGCACCCGAAGTAACGGTGAGCTGCATGTTCGCCTTGACCGACTTCGCGGTTGAGACTGGCGCCACCCAGGTCGCGCCGGGGAGCCATCGCTGGAGCGATCCGGATCGCGCGCCAACTGCGTCCGAGCTGACGCAGGCGGTGATGCCCGCGGGGTCGGTGCTTTTCTACGGCGGCAACGTGATTCACGCCGCGGGCGAAAATCGCACTGCCGATCGCGAGCGCTGGGGCATGCACGTCAGCTGGGTGCTCGGATGGTTGCGGCCCGAGGAGTGCCACTACCTCGCAGTGCCGATTGACGTCGCGCGCAAGCTCCCGGAGCGCGTGCAGCAGCTCCTGGGCTATCACTCGTATCGTCCATCGACGTACGGCGGCCGCCTCGGGCTGGTCGACTTCGAGGATGCGCGGCGAGTCCTGTAGCAGTTTTCCGCGGTGCTCTTCACGAGTGCGAGGCCCGACGGTTTCCCGCTGGCGACGCGCGTGATATCGAGCTAGCTGGGGCAGCGATCCTGCCCGGAGGTCCGCGATGAAAGCCGCCGTCTACTACAAGAACGGAGATCCCAGCGTCCTCAAGTACGAGGACGTTCCCGACCCGGTATGCCATCCGAAGGGCGTCGTGATCCGCGTCGAGGCCGTCAGCATCGAAGGCGGCGACACGCTCAACCGATGGCGCGGCGCACTGCTGACTACGCCACACGTCGTCGGCTACCAGGCGGCCGGCGAGATCGTCGAGGTTGGGGCGGAGGTCACCGATCTTCGCGTCGGGCAGAAGGTCACCA
>DASQHV010000524.1:0-3463 GCA_035631915.1 Candidatus Acidiferrales bacterium
AATCGCGCACATTGCCGCTGTCTAGGTCGACGGCGAAGACGTGAAAATTCTCGTCGCCGCCCGAATCCTGCCCGTAGATGATGGTCTTAGAATCGTATGCCCATCCGTAGTTCGAGATGCCGCGGCTCTTGTCCGCGGTCACCGCGCGCGCGGCCTTACCGGGAGTTTGAACCCATACTTGGAGCACGCCGCGGGAGTCGGGAGCGAGCCACGCGAGGCTTTTGCCGTCAGGCGAGATGTGCGGATTCGCGCGCTCAGGATTTCCCGCCAGCAAATCGCGCGGGATAAGCGGCGGGAGTTCGGCGTTGACCGAAGCGGGCGACATCGTCGATCCAAGCGTGAGTAGCGCGAGCAGCAAGACAGGGAGTCGCGCCGAAATCAACATCGACTATCAGGATGCCAGAAAACGGCGGGGCGAATGAAGCAGATCTACCCGCCATCGGGTTCATGTGCGCGCGAATCTCAGTCTGCAGATGAACGGAGAACCTTGCCCGGCAGGTAGCCCGAATGATGCCCGTGATCGTAGAGGATGTCGCCGTTGACGATCGTGTACTCGATTCCCTCAGCCGGCATCACCAGGCGCCGGCCGCCGCCCGGCAGGTCGTGCTGCAAGCGGGCGCGCTTGGCCGAGCCGACGCGATGCTCGTTGAAGATCGCGACATCCGCCGGCAGCCCGACGCGCAGCCGTCCGCGATCCTTGAGTCCGAAAAAGTCCGCCGGCTCCGACGTGATGCGCTTGACCGCCTGCTCCAGCGTCAATGCCTGGCGCTCGCGCACCCAGGTGCCGAGCAGGTAGGTGCAGTAGCCGGCGTCGCACAGCATGTTGACGTGCGCGCCGCCGTCCGAGAGCCCGATCATCGTGCGCGGATCCGAAATCAACTCCTTGATGCCCTGCTCGTGATACTGCTGCAGCGTGAACTGGATATTCAGGTCGTCCTCGAGCGCCAGGTCGAAAAACGTCTCGAGCGGATCGGCGCCGCGCTCGTCGGCGATCTCCGCTACCGTCTTGCGCTCGATCGGACGCATCGCGGGATTCGAGACTTCGAGCACCTCGACGCGGTTCCATCGTCCCTGGAACAACTGCGGCCGCTTGAGTTCCTCGCGAAATGCCGCGCGGAACGCGGGATCGCGGTAGTAGTCGCGTTGTCGATCCGCGGGCTGGTTGAACACCGGACCCCACATCGGAATGTCCGCGAACGAATAAGGATTGCGGAGATCCATCTGCACTACGAACGGTTTGCACAGCACCTGCGGCACGCCGCCGCGGCGAATCAGAGGCTCGAGATGCTTCAACGTGCAGGCAGTGGCTTGCGGCTCGTCCGGCCGGCTGGTCATCGCGAGCCAGGTGACCGAGCGCGCACTCTCATTCAGCATGAATTCGAGCAGCTCGTACTCGCTCTCCGAGACCCGACCTGCGCGACGCGTGAGGGCAACTTCGATCGCACCGCGGCCCAGATCGCGCAGCACATTGGAGTACGCCTTGAGCTCGTTGCGCGACGCCATCCGGCACGCCAGCGGCCGTCCCTGGTAGCCGACGTGCTGCGGCAGCGTGGTCGTCGAAAATCCGAACGCGCCCGCGGTCATCGCCTCGCGCAGCAGCGCCGCGACCTTTGAGATCTCCTCGGGCCGCGCCTCGCGCTCAGTCGATTCGTCGCCGAGCACGTAGTGCCGAAATGGCGTCAACGGCGCCAAAAACGCCAGGTTGATCCCGGTTCCCCGACGCTCCGCCGCCGTCATGAATTCCGGAAAGGTCTCCCAGTCCCAGGTGATGCCGCGATTGAGCGTGTCGAAAGGAATCGCTTCGACGTTCACCAGGTCCCACGCGGCAACCTCGCGCAACGCGGGCTTGCACGGTGCGATGCCGACGCCGCAGTTGCCCATCACGACGGTCGTCACGCCGTGCCACGAGGTGCAACTGACGAGCGGATCCCAGCAGATTTGTGCGTCGTAGTGAGTGTGCGGATCGACGAAGCCGGGCGCGACGATCAGGTCCGAGGCGTCGATCGATTTCGCAGCGCCGTCGGTGATCTTGCCGATCTCCGCGACCAGGCCGTCCTTGATTGCGACGTCGGCGCGGCGGCGAAACGCGCCGGTCCCGTCGACCACCGTGCCGTTCTTAATCAGCAGATCGTGTGTCATAGGACTGCAAGCCAAGGATTCTGCGACATTCAAGAGGCATACGTTCCGGTATCGCAGGAAGGACTGTAGCAGCGCAAGAATTTCACTCATTTCGCGTGTTCCGCGGGGAACGGCGAACGTCGAGTTGTTAACAAGACCGTGACTGACAGTGGTTTTGAAGAGTGCGATGAGGTGTCAGGCGTCCCTCCGCGCGTGCCTAGTCGCGGAAATTGCCCTCTAGTATGATCGCTCTCGCTTAAGCGGAATTCTCCGCCGGCCGCGCGACCAGGCGGCGACAGTCCGCCGCAAGGAGTATGCGATGAAAGTCGTCGTCGATTTGAAATTGTGCGAGGGCAACATGCGATGCCAGGAAGCGGCGCCGGAAGTTTTCGAGGTTGGCGAAGACGACAAGAGCCGCCTGCTGTTGGCTAGTCCCCCCGAGCGCCTGCGCGACAAGATCAAATTGGCCGTGCGGCTATGCCCACGTCAGGCAATCACGGTCAGCGACGACTAGAGGCGTGGGCAGGCTACCCGATGACTCGCATCGCACGACCAGTCAAACTTACGGCGGAAGCAATCGCACAGGCGCTCGCGGAATCGCGGAGAAACTACCAATGGCAACCGAGCAAGCACTCTCACTCGAATCGCTAAACATAATCGGCCCCGAATACTACGCGAAAAACGGCTACCCGCATCGCGAGTGGACCTACCTCCGCAAGCACAAGCCGGTCTTCTGGTGTGAGTATCCGCAGACCGATCCGTTCTGGGCGATCACCAAGCACGCCGACATCGTGCAAATTTCGAAACAGCCGCGCCTGTTCCTCAACGGCCCGCGGCTGCTGGTGTTCGTCAACGAATCCGGGATGGAAGAAAGCCCGACGCCGCCGTTCCGCCATCTGCTCGACATGGATCCGCCGGACCACGGCGAGTACCGGGCGGTCGTCAGCCGTCATTTCACGCCGCGCGGGGTGCGCCCGCTGCAGCCGGAGATCGAGAACATCACGCGCAGCGTGCTCGACGGATTGAACGGGCGCGACGCGTGCGACTTCGTGACCGACGTATCGTCGAAGATTCCGCTGGCGGTGATCGCCGAGCTGCTGGGCGTTCCGCACAAGGACTGGGAACAGTTGTTCCGCTGGACCAATGAAACAATCGGCAGCGGCGACCCGGAGTTTCAGCAGGGGACCACGGCGCAGGAAACGATGGAGCGGTCGCGGCTCGGGCTGTTCCAGTATTTTACCGAGATGGTGGCGTCGCGGATGAAGCATCCGACCAACGACATCACCAGTATCGTCGCCAACGGCAAGGTCAACGGCCAGCCGATTCCGCAGTTCGAGATGCTGTC
>DASQHV010000525.1:0-9113 GCA_035631915.1 Candidatus Acidiferrales bacterium
CGTCACCGGCGCGTTTCCGCCGAAGGTCGACTACATACCGCATCACGAGGGCTTCCAATACTTCGCCAGCACGGCGAATCTGCAGCACCTCCGTCCCAGTTCGATTGCCATGATCGGCCACGACGACGGCGGCGTGCATCACCAATACGACCTGCACGATTTCTTCGACGCGCTGAACCACAACAACTTTCCGGCGGTCTCGTTCCTGAAGGCGGACGGCTACCAGGACGGTCACGCCGGCTACTCGTCGACGCTCGACGAGCAGATCTTCATCGCCAACACAGTGAACTTCCTATTGCAGAGGCCGGAGTGGCCGAACACCCTGGTCATCATCGCGTATGATGATTCCGACGGATGGTACGACCATCAGATGAGCACAATCGTCAGCCAGTCGATCACCAGCGCCGACATGATAGGCGGAGTCAATCTGTGCGGAACGAAGAACACCGATGGCATCGCCGGTCGTTGCGGCTACGGCCCGCGCCTGCCGCTGATCGCGATTTCACCGTTCGCCAAGCCGAACTTCGTGGACCACACGCTTACCGATCAAAGCTCGATCCTGAAGTTCATCGCCGACAACTGGGGCTTGAACCTCGGACAGCTTCCGAATTCGATGGCGCAGATCGCGGGACCACTGACCAACATGCTGGACTTCTCGACCGAGGTCGAAGAGAGCGTCCGCCTGTTTATCGATCCGACGACGGGAAAGCGCGCGTTCAACCATCCTCCGTTCAACCTGCAGATCTGACCGCTCGATTCATGAAGCGGAAGGCGCCGTGCCGTGGTCACCGGTGCGGCGCCTTCCGTCCCGCTCACGCGGCTTTCAAGTCCGACGTGCAATGAGCGCATCGCGTCGCACCGATCGGGATGGCGCACAAGCAGTGCGGGCAGTCTTTCGTCGTGGGCGCCGGCGGCGCCTGGTTCGCCCCGGTCAGACGATTGATCCACTTCACCAGGATGAAGACCGCGAACGCGATGATCAGGAAGTCGATCACGGTGTTGATGAACATCCCGTAGTTGAGCGTGGGAGCGCCCGCGGCCTTGGCCGCCGCCAGCGTGTCGTAGTGTTTCGCGCTGAGGTTGATGAAGAGGTTCGAAAAATCGACCGCACCCAGCGCCAGGCCGATCGGAGGCATCAGGATGTCGTTGGTGAACGACGTCACGATCTTGCCGAACGCAGCGCCGACGACGAATCCGACCGCCAGGTCCACGACGTTGCCCTTCATCACGAATTGCTTGAATTCTGAAATGATCGACATTGCGCTTCCACCTCCGTGAGTTCGATGACCGGTGTTCGATCCGGTGCGATTCCGCTGCCTACCAAAGCATCGCAAGCGCGCGATGTAAAATGTCCGGCGGCTTCGGCGGCGCTTGATTGACAATTCGGGAACGCATCTGCTACCCGAATCAGGCAGTAGATCGCGGCGCAATCCCGCTTCGGCGCGTTGCCGAGGCGCGCGATTGGTGCAAACGGACGCGGTCGGGAGGCAGGGCGATGGGACAGGTTCATATCAAGGACGAAGATCGGGTCGGGAGCGAAGCTAAAGTAAGACTTCAACCTTCGCCCTACCTTAAGAAACTCTACGATTCGGGAACACCCGACCTGGCGTGGATGAACCAGATGGGCGAATGGGGCACCCGCGCGAAGCCGGGCAACCTGGGGCTCCGCCTGAAGGACATCGAAATCGGCAGCTACGGGGTGGTGCCGGAGCACGGCGGGGCGCATCGCTCGATGGCGCCGCGCGGCGCGGTAATCGTCGAGGAACTTCCGTCGCTCGGCTTCACCCTGAACGAGAAGGCCGAAGTCTGGGCCGAGAATGCCAGCGAGTTGTACGAGGAGGCCGTCGCGCGGCAGTGGAGTTCAGCGCGCGACATCCCGTGGACCGAACTGAAGCCGCTGCCCGACGACCTGGAACGCGCGATGTGCCAGCTCTGCACGTTCCTGACCGAGGTCGAGTTCATCGCCGCCGACGCGCCGACGCGGTGGATGGGCAAGATGAATCACGATTTCTTCGAAGTGAAAATGTTTCTGGCGACGCAGGCGATGGACGAGGCGCGCCACATGGACGTCTTCCGCAAGCGCGCGCTGGCCAACGGCGGCGGCTTGGGCAAAGCGAGCGCGCTCAGCGAGCTCTCGCTGAAGAAAATTTTCGACGCGCCGAGCTTCTCCGCGCAAACCGGCCGCCTGCACCTGCTGGGCGAGGGTTTCGTGCTGACGCTTTTCCGCCAGGGTGAGTTTATCGCGCCCAGCCGCGTCGACCAGGAAATTTTCCGGCGCTGCATGCAGGACGAGTCGCGCCACGTCGGCTACGGCACGATGCATCTGCGCGCGCAGCTCAAGGCAAACCCCGCTGTCGCCGAAGAGATTCACGAGCAGCTCGACGACGCCGAGCGCATCCTGCTCGAGACCTTCAGCGTGCCCGAGGCGGTCGAGCCGATGGCGATCCTCATGGGCGGCGGAATCAAGAACTTCGACAAGGGCATGGAAATGCAGGGGCAGCTGTGGCGGCGAATCGTGCACGAATACCTGCAGCGCTGCGACTCCGCGGGACTGGACCGGCGCCCGCGATGCATTCTGCCGACGGATTTCGGCAAGCTCGTCGAAGCGAACTGATGGCGTCGTTTCCGGATGCACAGTGGTTTCTCACCCTCGGTCAGCTGATGCAGGCCGAGGGTGAGCTTTTCAGGCGGCTCGGTTACGCCGAGACGCGGTTTGCGGTGCGCGTCGTTCCCAACAACGGCTCGAACGGCGGCGACCGGATCGTCGGGTTGGTTATCGACGGCTATCAACTCACCGAGGCGAAATCGATCGCTGACCTGAACGAATACGATCCCGACTTCGTAATCTGCGGGCAGCGCGAGATTTGGGATCGGATGCTGGGCGAGATTGCCGCGAATGGCCGCCCGCAACTCCGCCACACGCTGAGCTCGCTGGCGTTGGTGGGCGAGGAGTTGTGGCTCGAGTCCACCGATCAATTGCGCGAGGACAAGTTCTACCGCTTCAACCAGACACTGCAGGAACTGCTCAATCTCGCGGCCAAGGTCCCGGCCTAGAAGACCGCGCGCTTGCGGCGATCCAAGTCGACGAAACGAACCCTAGCGCACGGCCGAAGTCGCGACGGGCTGCGCGATCGATGCGTTGGCGCGCGCGGCCATCACGGTCCCGAACATGATGAGTGTGGAAAGGATGACTCCAAGGACAAATCCGGCGGTATTCATGCCAATTGCCTCTCAGATCGTAGTACGCAAGAGCGATGCCGCCGGTTACCGCCAGGAATCACTGCGAAATTTCGCAGCGAAGTCGGCTCCGTACCATTTGGTTGCACGAAAAGCGGTTGGCAAGTCGCGCGTCTGAAACGGCGCGCGGCGTTGGCGTGGAGCACTGACCGGGGTCAAAAGCCGAAGCGAACGATCTCGCGGCGCGCGCCGGCGTAGGCGCGTGCGAACTCCAGTTGCGCCGGGCTCTCCGCGTGGAATTCGAAAATCGGCTCGCCCTTCGCCACCACCTGGCCGACCGACGCTAGCATCAGCACGCCTGCCGCCAGGTTCGCGGGCGCGCCGGCGCGTTTGGCGACGCGCGCAATCTCCCAGCAATCGATCTCGCGAATCCGTCCGTCGGCCTGCGCCTCGACGACGTGACGATACGGCGCCTCCGCGATCAGCTCGCGGGCGCCCTGCGCGCTCACGATCTGCTCGAACTTTTCCAGCGCCCGCCCCGAGTCGAGCGTCTCTTCCGCTGCGCGATATCCGGCGGTGGGAGCCACCGTGCCGGTCATCTCGAGCAACCGGGCGGCGAGGTAGAGCGATTTTTCGCGGAGATCCGTCGGCGAGTCGGATTGACGGCGCAGTACCGCGAGCACGTCGAGCGCCTCGAGCCGCGGTCCGATTCCGCGGCCGACCGGTCCGCGCGCTTCGGTTACGACCACGTCGAGCTTCAGTTCGACTTTCGCCGCGACCGCGTGAAACAGGCCCCCCAGCCGCTCCGCATCGGCCTGCGTGCGAACTTTCGCACTGGTACCGACCGGGATGTCGATCAGCACGTGCGTCGCGCCGACGGTTTTTTTCTTCGCGAGGATCGACGCGACCATCTGCGCCTCGGTGTCAATTTCCATCGGGCGTTCGACGGTGATCAGAATGTCGTCGGCGGGCGCCAAGGCAAGCGCTCCGCCCCATGCGATGCATCCGCCGGTCGCGCCCACCACTTCGCGCATCCGCTCCGGCGTCAGCCCGACCTCGGCCAGCGTGCTCATCGTGTCGGCGGTGCCGGCCGGGCTGGTGATTGCCCGCGACGAGGTCTTGGGAATCTTCAAGCCGAGCGACGCGAGAATCGGCACGACGATCATCGTGGTTCGATTTCCCGGAATGCCGCCGATTGAATGTTTGTCGGCGATGGGCGCGGGTCCGAAATCGAGCAACGCGCCGGTGCCGATCATCGCGCGCGTGTAGTCGGCCAACTCGTCGGTGTCCATCTCGCGCAGCGCGCACCCCAGCACGAACATCGAAAGCTCGACGCGCGAGTAGCGGCCGCTCACGACGTCGGCCAGTATCGAGTCGTACGCAGCGCGATCGAGCCGATCGCCGCGCAGCTTGGCGCGCACCAGGTCGACGCTGCGGGGCGAGACCGCCAGCGTCGCGCTGACGGGCGAACCCTCAGGCAGCGCCAGGGCGCGAAACGCTTCCTCGGAGAGGCCGATCTCGTCGGGCGCCAGCAGCGTATCGCCGCAAAAGTTGAGCACGCCGGTTATCTCGCGCGTGACGCCGGAAACGGGATCGCGGCCGAACACAAACGCGCGATCGAGGGGATTGAAGCCCAGGTTTCCGGAGCGCACCGCCTGCTTGTGGATGACGATCACGTTCTCGCGGAGCGTGTCGAGCGGAAGATGCTTTACGCGGAACATTTCGATTCTCCGTGCCAGTTCAATCCAATCGCACGCGCTCGAGATGACGCGGCGCCACCGCGTTCCATCCGAGCTGCTTTCTAATCGCGTCGCACAGCGCGCCCGCCGCCGCCGGTTCTCCGTGAACGACGAAGCAGGTTTCCGGCGCGCGACGCGCCGTGCGCAGCCAGCCGAGAATTTCCGACTGATCGGCGTGCACCGAAAATGCCGGAACGTTCACCACCTCGGCGCGCACCGCCACGTAGCGCCCGAGCATCTTGATCGTCGTCGCACCCTCCAGCAGCGCCCTGCCCCGCGTGCCGTCGGCCTGGAATCCCACCAGGATGACCGCGTTGCGTTCGTCGGGCAGTCGATTCGCAAGGTGATGGAGCACGCGGCCGCCGGTCGCCATCCCGGACGCCGAGATTATGAGCATCGGCCCCGCCATCGAGTTTAGCGTCATCGACTCCTGCACCGTTCGAACTTCGCTCAGATGCGGCGCCTCAAAGGCGTCGAGGCCGATTCCCGGGAGCATCTCGTCCGAGCGCGCGGCAATGCGGTCCTTGTAGAGTTTGAGCGCGGCCAGCGCCATCGGGCTGTCCACGAAGATCGGCAGGTCGGGGATGCGGCGCGCTGAAATCAATTTGTGCAGATGGAACAGGATGACCTCGGTGCGATCGACTGCGAACGACGGAATCACGATTACGCCGCCGCGCGCGGCCGTTCGCGTGATGGCGTTCTCGAAATTTTCGAGCGACTTGGCATCGTCGTGGCGGCGATCGCCGTAGGTCGATTCGACGACGATCAAGTCGGCTTCCGGAAGCGGCGCCGGCGGACGCAGGATCGGATGATGCGGGCGTCCGAGATCGCCGCTGAACAGCACGCGCCGCGACCGCTTCGCCGTCAGCTCCACCAGCACGGAGGACGCGCCCAGGATGTGGCCGGCGTAGCGAAAGGTCGCGCGAATCCCCGGCGACGCGGCAAACGGCGAATCGTATTCCACCGGCGTGAATTGCTCGAGCGCGCGGCGCGCGTCGTCTTCGGTGTAGAGCGGCTCAGCCGGTGAGTGCCTGGAGTAACCCTTGCGGTTGGCGTAGTCCGACTCTTCTTCCTGCAGATGGCCGCTGTCGGGCAACAAAATTCCGCACAGCGCGCGCGTCGATTCGGTGGCGACGATGCGCCCCCGGAATCCGTCGCGGCAAATCCCGGGGATGTAGCCGCTGTGGTCGAGATGCGCGTGCGAGAGCAGCACCGTGTCGATGGTTGAGGGCTCGATCGGGAAACGATCCCAGTTGCGCAGTCGCAGTTCCTTGAGTCCCTGGAACAGCCCGCAATCGACCAGCGTCTTCGACTCCGGCGTCGTCAGCATGAAGCGGCTGCCGGTGACGGTTCCCGCCGCGCCGAAAAAGCTGAGCGTGGGGATCTGCGAAGATGATGGCTTGGTCATCGTGTCGGCTTTAGCGCCGCGGCGAACAATCCGGCCACGCGAATTGCGTTGGTCGGATGCGCAACCGTGTCACATGATACCACCCGGCGCGCGCCCGCGCGCCGAATCATCGTTAGCGCTCCGGGTGCGAAAATCGCGTGCACCACGACCGCCTCGACCTGCTTGATGCCGGCGCTCCTGAGCGCGCGAATCGCCGCGGCCATCGTGGCGCCGCTGCTCGCAATATCGTCGACGACGACCGCGCGCATCGCCGCGGGCAGCGTGCCGAAATGGATCCGCACGTCGCGATCGCCGAGGCGGCGCTTTTTGCCGACGACCCACGATGCCTCGGCCTGGCGCGCGATTGCCTTGACCCATCGCGTCGATTCCTCGTCGGGTCCGGCAACCAGCGTGCCGGCGCCGCGCCCTTTTACCCACGACGCAATAGCCGGGGCGGCCGACACTGAAACTGCGCGCGTCGGAAAAACCTCTGTGAGAGAGCGGATTCGATGAAGATGCGGCTCCATCGTAAAGACCGCATCGAAGTTGCGGCCGAGAATGCTCGCGATGACCCGTTGCGACACCGGCTCACCCGGCGCGAATGCCTTGTCCTGACGCATGTACGGCATGTAAGGCGCGACCAACTCAACGCTCGACGCTCCCGCGCGACGGAGCGCGTCGGCGGCGAGCAGGACCTCGACCAGCTTGGAGTTGGGATCGTCCAGCGAGCGGACGATGACTGCGCGCGCCGGCGCCGGGGAGCCGACTCGGATCAGCGTTTCGCGATCGGGGAATCTGTGAACCCTGATTGGCGCGACGCGGACGTGCATCGCGCGGCCAATCTGTCGCGCGAATCGCGCGCTTTCAGGAAATGCGAACAGCTTGGTCTGGGAGGAACGCATCTCAGCGCTTCAGAGATTCGACAGCACGGGCCGCCTCGAATCGACGCGCCCAGCCCGGAGGCCAGGGACGCAGCGGCCGTCAGGCGGCGGGATCGAGCACTTCGGCGTCGGCAATCGAGTCGCGCGAATCCATACCGCCGCGTTTCCCGCGCGGAGTGCCGTGACGCACGTCGGTGGCGAGCCCGAGCTTTTCCAGCGCGAGGATCAACATGTAGCCGGCGTCAGGCTGCCGCCAGTTCCATCCCAGGCGCGCGCAGCCCGGTCGCGAGTGATGATTGCGATGCCAGTTCTCGCCCTGCAGCAGATGAACTATCGCGAGCCACGCGACGTTGCGGCTGGAATCCTCGCCGACCGCGACGCCCGGTTCGGTATGGCACACGCTGTTGACGAAACATTGCGCGTGCAGCGCGAAGCACAGCCGGATGCCGCCGAGCCAGAAGAAAGCCGCCCATCCAAAATGGAGGCCGAAAAAATACGAGAGCGTCAGAACCGGAATCTGCAGGTAGCGCCAGACCATGTAGGACGGCGCCTTCAAGTCGCGGCCGTAGCGATCGAGCGGCGACGGACCCGTTTGCCAGAGCCAGCGCAGATGCGCCCACCAGAATCCGCCGAACACCGGGCTCGATACGTCGTCGGGCGTGTCGGCCGACACATGATGCTGGCGATGGCGCGACGCCCACGACGCCGGCGCGCCCGACCCGTTGAACATCGCGATGAACGTCATCACGCCGCGCGCCCACGGATTGAGCGTCATCGAGCGATGCGCGATCGCGCGATGGTAGCAGACCGTGGTGCCGAGTCCGCCGGCGAAGGCGAGCGCCAGTGCGCCGAAGAATATCGGCCATCCCGGAAGCGGGTACAGCACCAGGCCGAGCAGCGCCGTCGCGTGGATCAGCATGATCCATGCGAAGACGCCACGATCCGTACCTGAGGCTGCGTACCAGGGCTGTTCCCACGGCGCTCTCACGATATTCGGTCCGTCTGTGCGCGCCGCCGATTCCGCTGATTCCATTCGTCTCTCCACCGTCCAGATTCGCTCACACCCCCGCACCCGCCCGTTTGGCTGCGCGCAAAATGTTGCTTCGGCTCGCCCGGGCACCCCAGTTCAGCCGGGCTGCCGACAGCTCTCGCACATTTTCACTTTTTCTGGATTGCCTTCAGACCGGTGGAAGGCGGAGAGCGGAATGTGCTGGGCGTCGCGACTTGGGACTTTACAGGATGCCGGAGTCGTTCGCCAGTATTCCGCTCGCGGAGATTGTTACCCGGGAAACATCGCGTTATGAAGTCCTGTCCGCCGTTCGCGAATCGCGAGTGTGCAAGGTGCGGCGTCTCGGAGGTAAGAACCATGGCAAGCCAGCTGACTCAGCGCGTCGTGCGCGCATCGAATCTGAACTTCACCGTGCTGGAGATGGGCGCGGGGCCGCTGGTGCTGTGCCTGCACGGGTTTCCCGATACGGCGCACTCGTTTCGACATCAGATGCCCGCGCTGGCGGCGGCGGGATTTCATGCGGTCGCGCCGTTCATGCGCGGATATTCGCCGACCGAGCCGGCGCCCGACGGCCGCTACGATTCGCCGGTGCTGGCCGAAGACGCTCTCGCGCTGATTGAGGCGCTTGGTTACAAGGACGCGATCGTCTTTGGTCACGATTGGGGAGCGGTCGCCGCGTACGGCGCCGCCGCCGCGGCACCGGGTCGAGTGACGAAGCTCGTCACGGCGGCAGTTCCGTACGGCACTAAGTTTTTCGAGGCGCTGGTCGTCAACTACGCGCAACAGCGACGCTCCTGGTACATGTTCTTTTTTCAGACTGCTATCGCGGAGGCGGCGGTCAGCTTCAACGACTTCGCGTTCCTGGAAAAGATGTGGGCCGACTGGTCGCCGGGATGGAAATGGGCGCCCGAGGACATGGA
>DASQHV010000526.1:0-2784 GCA_035631915.1 Candidatus Acidiferrales bacterium
TTCGCGCAGGACGACTGGCACGTCGTCGAGCGTCACACCAGTCAGCGCGCACCCACGCCCGGCGCGGCGCCGCAATCTGCAAAGGCAAGCGCTTCGATTGCAGCGTGCGGTGAGCCGGCGCGTCCGGCGGGCGAGCCCTACAAGACGATCGTCGCGCAACTCAACGACATGTGGGGCACGAATTTTCCGGTCTACGAATCGCTCAACCCCTCCTCGCCGCACGCGCACGACGGCGGATGCATCTTCTACAATCGCGACTACCTCAACAGCCTGCTCCAGCAGTGGATGAATATCGGTGACGAGGACGCGGTCCGCCCGATGCTCTACGCGATCTTCGCACACGAGCTCGGTCATCTGGCGCACGGGGATTTCGACGCCGACGAGGACAACGTGCCGGTCAAGAACAAGGAGCTGGCCGCGGACCAGTTTGCTGGCTACTCGCTCAAGCGAATCGGGATGCGCCGCCTCGATCCCACCGAGGTGACGCGCTACTACCAGCTCACCGGCGACGACTTCGTTGGCCGCGCATCGGGCCATGGAATCGGCAGCGAGCGCAGTGCGGCGTTCCAGGACGGATGGCATCGCGCGGAAATCGGACTGCCCGAACAGAGCACGCGGCCGCCGGGCGGACTCGGCGAGCCGTAGGCGAATTTCACTTCCGCTTCGGACGCATCGCACATGACGCCGCGATTGCGACGCTAGCCGTGGCGGGCGATAATCCTTCCCGAATCTCATCACATGAGCGCCTCGATCACTTCCAATCCGTCCGCCGCGACTGCTCCCTCTCCACGACCGGCGGCTGGCGCATCGACTCGCGCGGTCGAGGCGAACGCGCTCGGCTTCCGCTACGGCGACCGCGAAGCGCTGCACGATGTCAGCTTTTCAATCGCGCGCGGCGAGATTTTCGGCTTTCTCGGTCCCAACGGCGGCGGCAAGACGACGCTGTTCAAACTGCTCTCGACGCTGGTGGCTTTGCAGTCCGGCAGTGCGCGGATGCTGGGACGCGACCTCGCCGGCGAAACGGCGGCTGTGCGCGCACGGCTCGGCGTCGTCTTTCAGCATCCAAGCCTCGACGGCAAGCTGACCGTCGCGGAGAACCTCGCCTGTCATGGACATCTCTATGGCCTCGCCGGTGCGCGACTGGCCGCGCGGAGTGCTGCGATGCTCGAGCGGCTCGGTCTCGCCGCGCGCTCGCACGACCTGGTCGAGACGCTGTCAGGCGGATTGCAGCGGCGGGTCGAGCTGGCCAAGGCGCTGCTGCACGAGCCCGAGTTGCTGCTGCTCGACGAGCCCAGCACGGGACTCGATCCCGCGGCGCGCCGCGAATTCTTCAACTACCTGGCGCATCTGCGCGAGCATGAGGGCGTCACCGTTGTGCTCACGACGCACTACATGGAGGAGGCGGAGCGCTGCGATCGGATCGCGATCCTTCACCAGGGACGTCTGGTCGCGTTGGCGCCGCCCGCGGAACTCAAGTCGGAAGTCGGCGGCGACGTTGTGGCGATTCGCGCGGGTGCGCCGGAAATCCTGCAGCGCAAAATCCTGCAGCGCTTCAAGCTCAAGGGACAGCTGGTGAACGGCGCGATTAGAATTGAGCATCAGCGCGGACACGAGCTGGTGCGCGACGTCGTCGACGCGTTCGGCGACGAGATCGAGTCGGTGTCGTTCGGCAAGCCGACGCTGGAAGACGTATTTGTGCATCTGACCGGGCATCAGTTTTTCGCCGACGCACCCGTGGAGCCCGCCTGAGCGGCCGACGACGATGCGTGAAGTAATTCTGCAAGCCGGCACGCTGTGGCATCGCGAGATCGTCAGATTTCTGCGCCAGCGCAGCCGCGTGATGAGCGCGATCCTCACGCCGCTGGTTTTCTGGCTGCTGCTCGGCTCGGGGCTGAACGCGTCGTTCAAGCCCGCCGGGACGCCGTCTGGCGCCGACTATGCGTAGTACTTCTATCCCGGCGTGATCGTGCTGATGCTGCTCTTCACGGCAATCTTCGCGACCGCGTCAACGGTTGACGATCGCCGCCAGGGATTTTTGCAGGGCGTGATGGTCGCACCGATCTCGCGCACCACGATCGTGCTGGGACAGGCGCTCGGCTGCACGACGCTGGCGCTAATGCAGGGTGTCGTGTTCCTCGCGTTGGCGCCGCTCGCGGGTATCTGGCCGGGAGTGGGAGCGATCGCCGCGTCGGCGGCGATGATGGCGGTGATCGCGTTTGCGATGACGAGCATGGGGCTTGCGCTCGCGTGGCGAATTGAATCGACGCAGGGCTTTCACGCGATCATGAATCTGCTGCTGCTGCCCATATGGATGCTCTCGGGAGCGGTGTTTCCGCTGCCGGGCGCGCCCGGATGGCTCCGCTGGACGACGCTGCTGAATCCGCTGACGTACGCGGTCGCGGCGCTGCGCCACGGACTTTACCTGGGCGAGCCGTCCACGGCTGCTGCGACGACGCCGATTGGCGCGTCGGTGGTGATTGCTTTAGCGTTCGCGGCGCTCGCGTTCGCGATGGCGGCGCGGGTCGCGCGCCGCGCTTCGACCATCTAGCGCGGCGGCATCCTGAGCGCGCCGTCGAGTCGAATCGTCTCGCCGTTCAGCATCTCGTTCTCGACGATATGGCGCGCGAGCGCTGCATACTCGGACGGTTTGCCCAGCCGCTGCGGAAACGGAATCCCGGCGGCCAGCGCCTTGCGATTAGCCTCGGGCAACCCCGCGAGCATCGGCGTCTCGAACGTTCCCGGCGCAATCGTGCAAACGCGGATGCCGAGCGACGCCAGGTCGCG
>DASQHV010000527.1:0-2360 GCA_035631915.1 Candidatus Acidiferrales bacterium
GCGCCGCGGCGGTCGGCCGATCGACGGCGTTGCGGGCCTCGGGACGGTTGATGGTGACGATTGCGAGCGGCGTTTCAGCTGCGAACTCGACGAGGCTCATCGATTTTCCTCCGGCGATGCGGTTGGAGCATAGAGACGAACGACGCCTGATTCCATTGGCGCGCGCGTCTTGAATCCGCTGTGCGCGAACACTTCCAGCATCTGCGCGTTGTCGCTTAGCACTTCAGCTTCGAACTCGGCGATCCCGTTCGCATTCGCGATTCGCCGCAGATGTTCCAGCAGGCTGGTGCCGATACCGTGACCCTGCCACTCGTCGAGCACTGCAAACGCGACCTCCGCACAGTGCGGATTGCTGCCGCGAATATAGCGGCCGACGCCGATGAAGCGCTCGCGTCCGTTCTCGGTCAGCGTCGCGGCGAGGCCGACGTGATTCTTGAAGTCGAGCTCCGTGAGTTGCGCAAGGTCGGCGGCCGAAAGATCGTGCCGGAAGCCCATGAACCGGAGATAGATCGATCGTTCGCTGAGCCCTTTGAAATGTTCGTGCAGGCGGACTTTATCGTCCGGGTGAATGGCGCGGATGCGAATCGAGGCGCCGTCGAGCAGCTTCACGTCGACGGAATAGTTTTGCGCCGCTTGCGGCATCTTACGATCTTCCACGGATTGCGCCTGGCACGCGAGAGCATCGGGGGCAACGCGTCGGCGACGAGTCCTCGTTTTCAGCGCGGACTTGCGCGTGCAATCATTCGGGCATCGCGAGGGTATGGTGACCACCGAACAGAGTGCGGTGCGTGCGTTTGGGTCTGTGCCAGGCGGGCTTTCATGGGCCGAGGCGCGTGAGCGTCTACGCTTGAGCGGGCCGAATATTTTCGTGCGCCGACGGCGCGCGGCTGCGGTATTGGAAATTCTGCGCGTGGCGGCGGATCCGATGGCGCTGATGCTCGCAGGGGCGGCGGCCGTATATTTCGCGCTCGGCGAGAAGACCGATGCAATAGTGCTGCTGGTCGCACTGGTGCCGGTGCTCGGCGTTGACGTGACCCTTGAGGCGCGATCGCGTACGGCGCTGCGCAAGCTGGCAGCCGCGGTAGCGCCCCGCGTGCACGTGATTCGCGACGGCGTCGAGAATGAAATCGCGACGCGCGATCTAGTCGTCGGCGACCTCATGCTGGTGGCGGAGGGCGGGGTCGTCCACGCCGACGCAGTGCTCAGGACGGCGTCGAATCTTTCGCTGGATGAATCGCAGCTGTCCGGCGAGGCGGAACCGATCGCCAAAACGGCTGCGCCGCGCGACCTCGATTCGACGCGCGCGCCTGAGGCGAGCCGAGTGTACGCGGGATCGCGAGTGCTCGCGGGCCACGGCTGGGCGGAAGTGCTCGCTACCGGCGCCCGCTCGCGCTACGGCAACATCGCGCGGATGGTCACCGAGACCGAAGCGTCGGCGACGCCGCTGCAGAAGAAGACGGCGCGGCTCGCGCGTTGGCTGGTCGCCTCCGCCGCGATCGTCTCGATTGCGCTCTTCGCGCTGTGGATCTGGCGTGGCGTCCCGCCCGCCCGCGCGATGCTCTATGCGATCAGCGTTGCGATGTCGGCGGTGAGCGAGGAATTCGTCCTGGTGCTGACGTTGTTTCTCAGCCTCGGCGCGTGGCGTCTCAGCCGAATCGGCGTGCTGGTGCGGAGACTAGCCAGCGTCGAGACGCTCGGTTCGACCACCGTCATCTGTCTCGACAAGACCGGCACTCTGACCGCCGGCGACTATGCATTGACGACGCATCTGCCGTTCGGCGGCCGGCTTTCCGAAGGTGAATTGCTGGAGGCTGCCGTGCTCGCGTGCGAGCCGCATCCCGCCGATTCGATGGAGCGAACGATCGTCGAGCATTGCGCGGAGCATCAGGTGGACGTCGATGCGATCCATCGCCGCTGGGAACTGGTTTACGACCATCCCTTCGATCCGATCGGCAAACACATGTCGCACGTATGGCGCACCCGCGACCGCGCTGCGCGCTGCGATCGAATCGTGGCGAAGGGCGCGCTGGAAGGCGTGCTCGAACACTGCGCGCCGAGCGACGCGGAGCGATCGTTCGCGCTCGAGGAAAATGCACGGCTTGCGGCGCAGGGAATGCGCGTGCTGGCGGTCGCAGGTCGCGAAACGACTCCAGGGCAGCCGGCGCTGACCGGCAAGCGAGTCGAGGACGAAAGAAATCTCCGCTTGTACGGACTGCTTGGATTTCAGGATCCGATGCGGCCCGGAGTGCCGGCCGCCGTCGCCGAATGCCAGGCCGCCGGAATCAAGTTGAAGCTGATCACCGGCGACCACGCGCTGACGGCCCACGCGATTGCCGACGCTGCGGGACTGGCTCACGAAA
>DASQHV010000528.1:0-3058 GCA_035631915.1 Candidatus Acidiferrales bacterium
GCCTACTCAAGCTCGGCGTCAACGATGATGACGGCGCTGCAAATCCTGGGTGTCATTGGCGCGATCGGTCTCGGCGGCGGCGGCGTTCACAGCAGCTACGGCGGCTTCAGCTCGGGCTACGCGCCGAGCTACGGCAGCTACGGATACCCGTCGTATCCGCCCTATCCGTCGGGCTCCGGATTCGGCCCTCCGTAACTACGACAACGACTTCAGCGCGCGAGCTTGAAGCGCTCGCCCAGAAAGACCTGGCGCACTTCGTCGCTGGCGACGATCTCGCGCGGTTTGCCCTCGAACAGAATCTTGCCCGAGTGAATGATGTAGGCGCGGTCGATGATCGACAGCGTCGCCTGCACGTTGTGATCTGACATCAGCACGCCGATGCCGCGCTCCTTCAGGTACGACACCACGCGCTGAATCTCGACCACCGTGATCGGATCGATTCCGGCAAACGGCTCGTCCAGGCACAGGTAGACGGGATCGAGCACCAGCGCTCGGGTTATCTCGACGCGGCGGCGCTCACCGCCCGACAGCACGCCGGCCTTGGACTTGGCCAGCTTCGCGATTCCCAACTCGTCGAGCAGCGATTGCAGGCGCGCGTGCCGCTCCTCTTCGTTCAGCTGCAGCGTCTCGAGCACCGCCAGCAGATTCTGCTCGACGGTCAGCTTGCGAAACACGCTCGGCTCCTGCGGCAGGTACGAAATTCCGCGCCGCGCGCGCTGGTAGAGCGGCAGCGTCGTGATGTCCTCGTCGCCGAACAGGACGCGCCCCTTGTCCGGCTTGAGCAGCCCCACCAGCATGTAGAAGGTGGTCGTCTTGCCCGCGCCGTTGGGGCCCAGGAAGCCGACGACCTCGCCCGGCTTGACGAACACGTCGACGTTGTCGACCACGGCGCGCCCGCCGTAGACCTTGGTCAACCCGTCGCCGCGCAGCGCCTTGGTCAGCGCCTCGTCGGCCGCGTCCTTGACCTTGCGCGAATTCGCACTTTCCGCTTTCGCCATCGTGAAGCCGTGAAACTCCGCCGCCCGTGCGGCACCGTCAGAACTTACCGGCTTTGAGCGGGATATGGAACGCCGCGCGGGGAAAACCCACGCGCAATGCGAACCTGCGCGCGAGTGTGGTAAATTTTCGCCCGCGATGGCGGACGGAGTCAGGAAAATATATCTCTGCGGTCCGATCATGGACGCGCACCCCGACGCGGCCAAGGACTGGCGCACGCGCGCCAAGGAGCGGCTCGCCGGACGCTTCATCTTGCTCGACCCGCTGCGCCGCAACTTTCGCGATCGCGAAATCGACTCCGCCAACGAGATCGTCGAGTTCGATCTCCAGGACGTCCGCGAAGCCGACCTGGTGCTGGTCAACTACTGCAAGCCGTCACTCGGCACCGCGATGGAAGTCTTCTACGCCGGCCATGACCTGGGCAAATTCGTGATCGCCTTCAGCCCGTTCAGCTTCGCCGACTGCTCGCCCTGGATGGTCCGCTTCTGCACCAAGATTCTGCCCGATTTGGAGTCCGCGCTGACCTACGTCGAACGCCACTTTCCGTGACGCGCCAGCGCGGCGCCTTTTTCGCGCGCGCGCGGGATGCTACCTAACTAGGGGTGGCCGACGAGTACGACAGCGAGCGCTTTCCCGGGAACTTTTACCAGGGCATGATCCTCAAGCTCGACCGCGCGCGCGGCCGCGGCATCGTCCGTTCGCACAGCGGCAAGGAGATTCTCTTCGAGTTCCCGTTTGTGGCCGTAGTCGGCGCGGGAATCGGCGGCACGATGCCGGGGATCGAGATGATTCGCGAGGGCGACGTGGTCGGCTTCGACGTCGGCTGGACCTCGAAGGGGCTGCGCGTCACGACGATTCATCCACGGACCACGCACTCCTGAACCGACCGCCTGCGCCCGGACGTTCAACGCTTGCGTTGGAACATCCGCCAGACTCGCACGCCGAGCGGAAAAAGCTCGCCCAGGACTTCGTACCCCTTCGAGCTGTAGAACGCGACGTTGGCCTCGGTCGCCGTCTCAAGATACACGCCCGCCAATTCGTTTCGCGCACCGGCTTCCAGCTTCAGCCGATCCAACAGCGCTCCGCCGATGTGCCGACCTTGGAAGGCGGGATCGACGCCCAGCACCTGCAGGTAGAGATGCGGTTCCTTGGGATGGTTCTCGGCCAGCACGCTGAACATGTTCATCGCGCGGACTATTCCGCCCCATCCGATCGCACGCACCAGCCGCGGCATCTGCGCCAGGCCGGTGAGAAGAAATCCGGCGACGCTTGGATGCGCAATGCCCTCGGTTATCGCCGCGCCGACCACGCGGCCCTCGTCGACGACGCCGAACACCGGCTGCCCGTGGCGCCGCTCGATCGCGAGCATCACGCGAAACAGGTCGCTCAGATGCGCCGCGCGCGCTGTTGGCTCGGTGATATCGGGGATAATCGGCTTGAAGGTGGGATCGTTGATGAACGCGCGCCCGAGCGAGACTGCGACCTGCTCCTGCTGCTCAGGGTAAACGACTGTGACAATCGGTGCGCGATTCTCTGCCATTTCACTACTCCCGCGGCTGCGCGACTCGATGCGCTCCCGACGTCAGCACGCGCGCGACCGCGTCGTTCCATCCCGCGAGCAACTGTTCGCGCTCGCCAGCTTTCATCGCGGGTTTGAACACATCCGAGCCCTTCAGCAGCGCCCGCAACTCTGCCGGCGACTTCCACACTCCCAGCGCGAGCCCCGCCAGCATCGCGGCGCCCATCGCGGTGGTCTCCGCAACTTTCGCGCGCCGCACCGGCTTGCCGAGGATGTCTGCCTGGAACTGCATCAGGTAGCGATTCTCCGTGGCGCCGCCGTCGGCCCGCAACTCGCTCATCGACTGCCCGGTGTCGGATTCCATCGCAACGATCACGTCGCGCACCTGGTACGCGATACTGTCCAGCGTCGCGCGCACGATATCGGCCCGAGTCGTCCCGCGCGTGATGCCCAAAATCGCGCCCTTGGCGTTCGCGTCCCAGTACGGACTACCGAGTCCCACGAACGCCGGCACCACGTACGGCTGCGTGCGGTCCCGGTTTT